>JAOZLL010000042.1 GCA_029934835.1 Flavobacteriaceae bacterium
TAATGTCAGCTCGTAATTTATACAATGACCAATATGAAGACTTAAATTTAAGAAGATATTTATTATCTATGGGATATAAGTTTGGAGATCGTTTATCGCTACAGGTTGTACCATCAATTATGGGTCAAATAATTGAACGAACTCAAGAAAAATTTTTAGATGTAAACATAAAAGCATATTATCCATTTGATAATGGTAAAATTTGGGGTGGTGCTTCTTACAGAAGAGGTTTTGATATGGCAGACTATGAAGCTCCAAATTATATAACACCTATTTTGGGTGTCAATTTTGACAAATATCAATTCTCTTATTCCTATACTTTACAAAGGAATGACATATTATTTGCTGATGGTGGTTATCATCAACTTAGTATTGGTATAAATCTATTCTGTAATAAAAATACTGAATTTGAATGGCGTATTACAGAGTAAAAAGACACTAGTGACATAACAAGAATTAAAAAACTCCATCTTTTATAAAAGATGGAGTTTTTTAATTAAACTTACCAAGAATAATTTTTAGCTTTTGCTTGCTTCTTAATAGTCGATATCATAGCTTTTTCTAAATTTTCATCTTTGCCTTCAGCTTGTTTCTCAGCTGTATACTTTTTACGTTTTATATTTAACTCATTAATCTGCTTTTGAATCATTTTTCTCTTTTTTGCTTGAGATTCTACATGCTTTTTGAGTTCGATTGTAGATTTCCCTTGAAGTTCTTTTGATAAATTCTTTTTATTAATTTTTTCATATTTAAAGCTTTTATCTTTTGCTGCATCCACTAAATCCCAAGAAGCATTAGAATACATTCGTGAACTTTTACTTACAGCTCTCTTTACTACAACAACCTCGTCAAGTTCAGCTGCATTAGAGTCTTGAACTGATTGTGCTTGCATTTTAGAAAAACCCTGAACCCCATAACGTATATAAGTCCTATTAAGATCAGTATTTAACTGAATGATAATATCATCATAAGGAGTTACAATATACACTTGCTTTTGGTTGTGATCAATGGCTAAATAGTCACCACCTGTTTGCCTTGCTGCATCTTTCCATTTTCCTGAAACACCATTTTGGTATTCACCACAAAAAATAGTGTTTACTGTCACATTCTTTTCATTAGCATTTGAGGTAGCATCCTTATAAAAAACTTTTCCTTGCGTAAAAAGCTCATTGCCTGCTATAAATATAAGATTTAAATCCTGGTCTTTCTTTCCCCATTTTAATTCATCAAGAGAGGCTTGTATTACTTGCCCGCAATATTCGCTTCCTCCATTTGTTGTCAAAGAAAATAATTTTTCTGATATCAAATCTAAATCATTACTAAAGTTTAAAACTTGACGAATATATCCATCAGATGATTCTAATCCATCATTTCCATATTCATATAAAGCAATATGTAAATCGGGATTTTTCACTCCATACTTAGCATAAGAAAGTTCATTTATGATTTCCCATAATTGCGCTTTGGCTTGATCTATAAGACCATCCATTGAATTGCTAGTATCCAATAATAAGGCTACTTTAATACCCGTTTCACTTGGATGAGATTTGTTGGATTGACTATCAATATTAGGCTTGGTTGTAAATGCCAATAGACTAACAATTAAGATAATACTAAAAAGGTTACTTGCATTTTTACTCATATTTTTCCAATTTATTTTATGGAACTTGTGATTCTTTTTTAAATAGTTCATGATGTTTGTTTTTAAATGTTACATTATTTTAATTCGAATTTTGTTAAGACTTTTGTTGCTATATTAATTTTCCTAAGCTGAATTGGAAAACTATGATCTCTAATAGAAACTTTAGACAAATACTGACTTTCATTTCTTAATAAGGTATTTGCTTCAATAACACTGTTTTGGGTAATAATAGCACTCATCTCTTTTATAAAAAGTGCTTTTCCAATAGATTGATTAATTGCCTTAGTATATAATTCTGCTTTTTTCTTGGCTGCAATGATTGCTTCAACTTTTATTTTTTGCTTTAACTCATCTATTTTGGAATGATCTAATTTTACAATTGATACATTGGAAATTGCTAATTCGTCTAATGCAGCAAAAACAGGTGCTAGTTTTACGGCATCAGTAAGTAATAATTCATATTGTTTTACTTTTTCTACATCACTTTTCTTAAAGAAATAATGAATGTAGGTGCTTGAAAAACTAATTACAGAAATATTATTTTCAATACTTTCATCAATTATCTTAAGTGTTGACAACATTTTTGCTTCTTGTTCTTCAACACTTACTTTCCCTTTTTTATCTTTTTCAGATAGGGTAATATGTAGGTATATCAAATCGGGTATTACTTCAATCTCAGCTATTCCTGAAACTTCAATATAGTTTTGATCAATGAAATTTTTAATCGCATTTTGTGCAAATGATTTAGCATTTATGGAGAAAATAATGAGTACTAAAATAAATCGATTCATGGTGTTTGTTTTAAATTTACAATAAAAGTAGGCTAGATATTTTGTTTAGAAATACCAAAACGAGTGAATACACACGATGAATGAGTAAAGTAGTAAATTGGGTGAGTTTGTTAAAAATGGCTACTTGTCTTTTTTCTTATTTAGAATTGTTCTAAATTTGCAGTCTCAAAAGAAAAACCTATATGAGAGTTACAAAAAATACTAAAATATCTAGGATACTTCGTGAAGATATTAATGCAATAGATACCATCGCAAGTATTAATAAACATTTTAAAAAACTCAAAAACCCAGTTTTAAGAAGAGTATTAGCACCAAGAGTAACGGTGAAAGATGCAGCTAAAATTGGAAATGTTAGTATAAATGAGTTTTTAAATAAATTGGAACAAATAGGATTTGAAGTAATTTATGAAGATGAAATAACTACAGATACAAGTTCAAACAATGAAACAATAACTATTGATAACTTAAAAATTGTTCCATTAGATGTTCGCCCGACTATCAATTCAGGAGCTGATCCTTTTAAAGAAATTATGGGTGCAATTAAAAAAATGAAAGAGGATGAAACCTTACAACTCATTAATATATTTGAGCCAACACCAATTATTCAAATATTGGAAGAAAAAGGATTTACAAGTTGGACTGATAAAATAAGTAATAGTGAGTACCATAGTTTTTTTACGAAAAACTCAAAATCATCACACCAAGAAATTGTTGCAGATATGCCAATTTCTGAAGGTAGTTTTGAAGAAAAACTAATCAGTTTTGGTGGAAATATAAGGGAGATTGATGTGCGTCTCTTGGAAATGCCAGAGCCAATGGTAACTATCTTAAAAGAACTTGAAACTTTACCAGAAGATTATGTTCTATTAGTTAATCATAAGAAAATTCCTCAATTCTTATTACCCGAATTAAAATCGAGAAACTATACTTGGATGCAAAAAGATATTGAGCCTGGATTGACACATTTACTTATTTTTAAAACAAAATAATAAATACTTCGAATCTTACTATTTTAAACAAAACAGTAAAAGTTAGACTTTAAAGAATAAATTAATAATTATTTAACTGGCTTTCATATATTTGTAACGTCAAAACTGGAAATGGCAAAAAAATTTCACAAACTCAAAAAAAAACTAACCAAAAGTTATCGATTGGTTGTATCAGATGAAGAAACGTTTGAAGAACGTCATTCATTTAATATCTCACCTTTAAAAGGGTACTCTTTTATTGCCTTATTTTCCCTTGTTTTAATCACCTTGACATCTCTTTTCTTTTTCAAAAAATCTCCCCAAAAAGAAAATCCTGTTTATTCCTCTTATGTACTTAAAAACATGGAATTAATTAAGGAAATTAAACAGCTCAAATACCAGATAGACTCCTTTAAAAACACCAATTCTAGAGACATTTCAGAAAATGGTAAAAACATAGTATTACAAGAACGAGTAAAGGATTTACAAAATCAACTTAAGTCCATTGGTCAGGAACAAACGAAGAACAAAATTAATGATAAAAATATTTTGGCTTTAGAGCAACAAGTTACTAATCTCAAAAATCAAATAAGTTCTTTTGAAAGAGTAGCATCTAATAATACAAAGGAAGACAAAAACACATTGGTATTAAAACAACAAATAAACAACTTAAAAACCAAAATAAACTCCTTAGAAAAAGTTTCACAAGAAAACAAATCAAAGGAAAAAACTATTAATAATTTAAACCAGCAAATTGTCCATTTTAATAAACAAATAAGTGCTTCTAAAAAAACTCTAGCTAAAAATAAGAGTCAAATTAAATCTTTAGAACAACTTAGCTTAAACAATAAAAATAAGGACAATACAATTCTTGAGCTAAAAAATCAAGTAGCTGATTCTAAAAATCAAATAAAATCATTAGAAAATAAATCTACCCAAAACCAAACTACTGATAAAAATATTTTTGCTTTAGAATATGACTATTCAAAAACTAAGAAAAAAGCAGAAAGTATTTCTATTGAACTAAATGATAAATCTAAAGCTGTTTTCTATAAAAATATTGATGCAGTTGCCACATCTAATCGTGATAGTTTTTTAAAACTATTTAAAGATTTTAACTTTAAACAAAACTATTTACAAAAAACAGAATCTACAAATATTACTAAAAATACAAGTATTGAAAAAGTGCCTAATTCAAGAATTATTGTTCTAGATGTTCGTAAAAGTATTGAATCAGGTGTTGATCCGTATTTAAACATGTTGCAAACTGCAAATAGCTTGAAAGATGGAGAAACACTAAAAATTGTAAATTTCTATGAACCAACTCCATTGATAAACAAATTAAAACAAAAAGGTTATAAATCATGGACAAATAAGATAAACCATGAACTATTCTATATATTTTTCAAGAAACAAAAAGCTTTTATTTAAAAAATGAATGGATTACAAACAGCCAATGCACCTAGCTCCAAAATTGTAGTACCCCACTTTATTGCCGGCGGTGTCTCTTTTTTAATTGTAGCTATTCTACTAGCCTTGAGCACAACCGAATTACTCAGTGTTTATTTTGATAATAAACTAATAGCAATCACACATATTGCCATCTTGGGATGGGCAAGTATGATGGTTTTTGGTGCTTTATACCAATTAATACCTGTGGTTTATGAAACCTCTCTATTCAGTGAAAAATTAGGTGTTATTACCTTTTGGCTTTTTGCTGTTAGTGTGCTGGCATTATCCTACTCTTTTTGGATTGCATCATTTACCAACTTACTTATTTATGCTTCATTATTGATGTTCTTCTCCTTGTTGGTATTTATTATCAATTTACACTTAACCTATCGAAAGACAAAGAAACCTAACATCCAGTCCAAATTTATCAATACAGGTATTTATTGGCTAGCTGCAACAGAGTTATTAGGAACATTGGTTGCCTTAAATTTTAAATACAATTTCTTAAGTGATATCCATTTGCATTACTTAAAAATACATGCTCATTTAGGCTTGGTAGGTTGGTTTCTATTACTCATCATTGGTGCAGCTTCCATACTAATTCCAATGTTTATGATATCTCATAGATTAAATGAGAAAAAATTAAACTACGCCTACTACTTTATAAATATTGGACTATTGGCACTAAGTTTAGATTGGCTCTTTTTACAAAGTTCTATTGGTGTTTATATCTATTGGATGATTATTGGAGTGGGAATACTCTTTTTCTTATCCTATGTATATGATGCCTACACAGGACGATTAAGACGTAAATTAGATGTCGGCTTAAAATATACCGTCATTGCAGTAGTTGTATTAATTGTACCACTTATAACTGCCCTATATCTCCTTATAGTTGGTGATACAACTCCTTTTGTTAATCGTTTAGGTACTTTTTATGGATTTAGTATCATATTTGGTATCATCAGTATGCTTATTTTTGGACAAACCTATAAAACATTACCCTTTATTATTTGGCTAGATCGCTACCAAAACTATGTAGGAAAATATAAAACACCACTACCAAGAGAACTATATTCTGAAAAGTTAGCTGATTATCAATATTATGGATATCTAGCAGCCATTGTATTAATGAGTATTGGTATTGTATTTAATCAGCGAATAATTTTACAAACAGGAAGTATTATATTAATCATTGTAGCCGTATTAAATCTTATAAATATTCTAATGATGGTATTACACAAAACGAAAATAGAAGAACTTCCAAAACATAAATAAAAGAGCGTACACAAGATCTCTTTAAACAACAAAACTAAAATGGGACTATTAAACACAACACCTATGAAGACTAGCGAAGAAATTACTGAAATAGAAATTGATATTATTGAGAATATCTTATCTCATGTTATGGATCCTGAAATAGAAATTGATATCGTTAATCTAGGTTTAATCTATGAACTAAATTACGATGGTAAAACTACTGTTGATGTCGAAATGACTTTATCAACGCCAGCTTGCCCACTTAGTGACGCAATTGTTGCTAGTGTCAAAGAAAGCATCAAACAAAAATATACTGATTTTGTCGTGAATGTCAAACTTGTATTCGAACCTCGATGGCATGCAGAAATGATTACTGAAGCTGGTAAAGAAATGTTAGGAATGTAGTTGAAAATATTTAGAAACTAACGAACAAGTGAATTCTATTGAACGTACATGTAACACAAAGACAAACTTGGTTAAAAGCCGCCGTAATAGGTAGCCTTTGGGCAAGCCTCGAAATTGTAATAGGCAGTTTTTTACACAATATTCATATGCCTTTTGCGGGTACTATTCTAGGGTTCTTTAGTTTGAGTTTACTTATTGCCTTTCATCAAAAATGGCAAGATAAAGGTCTAATACTACGCGCAGGAATTATTGCTGCCTTAATGCGTTCACTCTCTCCGAGCGCCATTATTATTGGCCCAATGGTTGGTATCTTTTTAGAAGGATTATTTCTAGATAGTGCCATTCGGATTTTTGGAAAAAACAAACTAGGCTATTTCTTTGGAGCCTTTGCCGCACTTTCGAGTAACCTACTTCAAAAAATAGTCTCAATTCTTATTTTTTATGGCTTTGATATTGTTGTAGTTCTTGAAAACATGTATCACTACGCACTAAAACAACTAAATTTTCCATCACTCCAACTAAATACACTTATTGCAATTCTTTTGGGAATGTACGGAATTGTAGCATTAATTGCCGTTTTCTTAGGCAGTACTGCAGGGAAAAAAGCACTTTTACAATCCAATGAAGCTTTAGAAATTGAATTTACAGACAAGACTAATTTATTTATTTCAAACCCCAATCGAAAACAATCCACCTGGCTACTATTTATCCATTTTTTACTGATACTTGTCGGATTATTTATCCTTAGTTATTCACCTTACTATTTATCAATACCAGCTGTAATTAGCTATGTAATTCTTGTTAGATACAAATATCCTAATAGCTTTAAGCGTTTGTCAAAACCCAAGTTTTGGATTCAACTTATTATTATTGTTTTATTTGCAGCTCTTTTTTTTAACGAATTTAATTCTAAAGAATTCTTTAATCCAAAAGGTTTATTAACAGGTTTAATCATGAGTTTTAGAGCTGTTTTATTGGTTACAGCATTTACCGCAATTAGCTTAGAACTAAGAAATCCTGTAGTAAAAGCCGTATTATATAAAAAAGGATTTTCTCAATTATACATATCCTTAGGATTAGCTTTTGGTGCACTTCCCTCATTAGTAGAGCAACTAATTAAGCCAAAAGTTTTACTAAAATCACCAGCAAAACAAATTGCACATCTCATTAATTTCTCTGATGATTTATTGAAATCCTTTCAAAATGAATCTGATCAAGATCAAAAAATTATACTAATTTCAGGAAAACAACGTCAAGGGAAAACTACTTTTCTAAAAGAAATTATCACACAATTAGAGCAAGCTGAAATCTCTTTTGATGGTATTATTGCAGAAGGAATTGATGTAAATGGTCAACGTAAAGGCTTTAACTTAGTTCATTTAAAAACCAATAAAACATATCCATTAGCCACCACTACTCCAACATCAGGCTTTACTCAATATGGGCGTTTCTATTTTGATGAAACCGTCTTTTCAAAAGTAAACAAATTGCTGACAGATACTACTTCAAATTTTATTATAATCGATGAAGTAGGTCCTTTAGAAATACAAGATAAAGGTTGGTCATCTGCTATTAAAAAACTATTAAAAACCAATATACCCATGATCTGGGTTGTGCGAAAATCTTTATTAGCTCCCGTTACCAATCATTGGCAAATAACTCAAGCACAAGTCTTTGATATAGGAAAATATACTCCTAACAAAGTGGTTGGTGCAATTAAAAAACAAATAAGTATTTAATTTTTTTTGTACTTTTAGGTTTTTTAGAACTATTCTTTAGGATATTTTATTAGCAAACTTTACAATCTTAACTACACATCATGTTAAAAAAAATCGGATTTATCTTATTAGCACTATTACTAACTGCAGGAATTGGTGGAAAACTTTACACCAATTCCTTAAAACCGTCATACTCTGGAAATCTAAGTATTAATGGCTTGCAAAATCCTGTTGATATCTATTATGATGATTATGGTGTTCCACATATTTATGCAGATAATGATTTAGATGCTATGTTCGCTTTAGGCTATGCACATGCACAAGATCGCCTTTGGCAAATGGAATTAGTCAGTCGTATTTCTGCAGGACGTTTATCTGAAATATTTGGTGAAGTTGCCCTAGATTCTGATAAATTTTATTTGAGTTTAGGTATTGCCAAAAGTTCAAAAGAAATTGTTGCGAATATGGATACATCAACCAAGTATTACAAAGAAACAATAGCGTATCTCAAAGGAGTTAATGAATTTATAAAAAATGGAACTACTCCAGTTGAGTTTAACCTTATCGGATTAGAAAAAGAGGCATTTACACTTGAAGACATTTATAATGTTTACGGATATATGAGTTTTGGATTTGCTATGGCACATCAAACCGATCCATTAATCAGTGCTATTCAAGAAAAATTAGGTAATGAATATGTAAATAATTTAAATTTAATAAAAGATCCAAATACTACTTTGATTAAAACACATCAAACTCAAAGTATTGAATCTGAAGCCGTAGCTTTATCAAAAACAGTCAAACAACTACAAGACAAATCACCTGTTCCACCTTTTATTGGAAGTAATTCTTGGGTAGTTGGCCCTCAAAAAACGAAAAATGGAAAAGTCATTTTTGCCAATGATCCACATATTGGCTTTTCACAACCAGCCGTTTGGTATCAAGCACATATCAACACACCAACTACTGAGATTTATGGTTTCTATTTAGCTCTAACTTCTTATCCCTTATTAGGTCATAATCATGATATTGCTTACGGATTAACAATGTTTGAAAATGATGATATTGACTTATATGTGGAGCAAAATAATCCTGAGAACTCAGATGAATATTTATATGGTGATAGCTATAGAAAATACCAAACAAGAACAGTTCCCATTCCTGTAAAAGATATGGACACCATATTTTATACGATAAAAGAAACACATCACGGTCCGATTATAAACGATGTTGTATCACAAGTAAAAACAGAAAATCCTGTATCCATGTATTGGATTTATACCCAACGTCCCAACAAAATGTTAGAAGCTTCTTATACCATGTCAAGAGCCACGAACATCGAGCAATTTCAAAAAGGACCTGCCTTGATTCATGCACCAGGACTTAATGTTATGTATGGTGATGCAAAAGGTAACGTAGCTTGGTGGGCTACTGGTCAATTATACCACCGAGAAAATAATGCACCCACAAAACTATTATTAGATGGAAGTAATCCTGAAAATGATGCTTTAATTTTCAATCCATTTAACGAAAATCCGCAAGCTATTAATCCTACACATAATTATGTGTATTCTTGTAACAACCAACCTGACTCTATTGTGAGTAAACGCTTTATCCCCGGTTATTATCTAACTCAAGACAGAGCAAAAAGAGTAGTATCGTTATTAGATGCTAAAGATAATTGGACGCTGCAGGATATGGAAGCCATGATAAACGATGTTACCTCATCTGTTGCTCCAGATTTGATTAAAATCATCCATCAGAATATTGCCGATAAAGAATTGAGTGAACTAGAAAATTCTGCACTTCAACAACTCATCGATTGGAAAGGTGATGCTACTCTAAAAAGTATTGGAACAACCATCTACACACAATTCTCCTACGAATATCTTAAAGTCGTTTTTGAGGATGAATTAGGAAATGATATTTACACTCAACTATCTAGCACTCATTTAATGGGAAGAATGATTGAACCACTGATTAGAAATGAAAATGATATTTGGTTAGATGATACCACAACAGAAATAAGTGAAACTAACACAGATATTCAATTTATAGCATATAAAAGAGCCATAGAAGTTCTACAAGAACAATTAGGAGATGATGTGTCTACTTGGATCTGGGAAAGAGTTCATACCGTAGAACACAAACATCCTCTAGGTGAAATAGCTATTTTTAGACCTTATTTTAATGTAGGTCCATTTCCTGTAAACGGAACTAATGAAGTGTTAAATAATCAAATTTTCTCCAAAACTGCCGACGGAAAATATGAAGTTCATGCTGGTCCATCCACCCGTAGAATTATTGATTTCTCTGATGTAGAAAATGCTAGAGCTATTCTACCAACAGGACAATCAGGAAATATAATGAGTCCTCATTACAAAGATCAAGCACAGCTATACTTAGCAGGTAAATTTGTAAAAATGATGCTAAATAAAGAGGAAATACAAGGTTTAGAAAAAAAGTTGGTGTTAGAACCAAAATAAAACAATCAATTAGAACCTCAGTTAGAACCGAGGTTTATAGTACAGAATGCTTTTTTATTACTCCTTTTAGCGGCATTTTATCTTCAGGGATAAAACCTTTTGAAAAAAGAGCTAAACCAAAAATGACTAGAATAATTCCCATTATTTTTTTCATCTTATAAACTGCCGATGGTGTCATTTTATCACGTAACTTTTTGGCTAAAAGAATTTTACCAACATCTGTAGCTAAATAAGCAAGGAGAACGGTTAAAAAGAACCATAATATTTTTTGTTCATCCATTCTGAATTTTGCTCCATAAACAACAATCATACCCAACCAAAAACCTAAGACACCAATATTAATAAAATTCAATAAAAGACCTTTTAAAAAAAACTGTCTGTAATTTGATTTTACGGTTACTACTAAGGTTTCATCATGTATAGGTCTGTTTTGCTTTTGATTAAAAAAAGTAATAAGACCGTAAGCTACTAACACTAATCCTCCAAAAATATACAACAAAGGATTATCCTTAATTCGGACTAATATAAAACGACTTCCAAAATAAGCTATCAATAAAAAGAAAATATCTCCTAAAACAACACCTAAATCAAAAGATATCGCCGCTCTAAAACCATTGAGTATACTCGTTTGAATCAACATAAAAAAAACAGGCCCAATCATAAAAGCTAATATTACTCCTATGATTATTGCTTCTTTTATGTCATCAAAATTCATCAAACCAAAATATTATAGATCAAAGTTAACAGTGAGTTTGTCTGTGGTCGCTCTAGCCACGCAAGTTAAGATTTTTCCTGCAGCTAACTCGGCATCATTTAAAGTTTTATTCTCATCCATCTCAGCTTGACCTTCTGTAATTGTTGCCATACAACTGGTGCAAAAACCACCTTGACAGGAATAAGGTGGATCTAAATCTGCATCAATTGCTGCATCCATAATCACGGTTGATTTAGGTACTACAACTTCTTTTTGTTCACCATCAATAATGATAGTCATTACAACATTTTCAGACTTTTTTGGTTTTGAAAATAATTCAAAATATATATTATTTTCTGCAACTCCTTTTGCTACTAATTCAGTCGAAACATGCTCTTTCATTTCTTCTTGCCCACAAATATAGAATTGCTCCCAAGTAATACCATGAAATTTTTTATCTATAATAAAGTTAACCATCAATTTACCAATTCGACCTGTTATAGCACCATCTTGCACATCTTGACTATAGACATATTGTACAAAAAGACGAGTAGGATACTTCTCTTTTAAGACATCCAAATCGGTTTTGAATATTGTATTTTCGGCATTGGAGTTTCCATAGAACAAACCGAATTTACTCTTTGGTTCCTGTTCTAATACAGCTAAAATCATTGCATATATTGGTGCAATACCACTACCAGTTGCAAACCCAAGATAATTCTTAGCATTGGAGTCTTTTATAGGTAATATGAAATTTCCTTTTGGGCTAGAGACCTCTAATTTATCACCTACTTTAAGTTGTGAATTGGCATATATAGAAAATACACCTTTCGGAGTTTGTTTTATAGTAATTTGAATACTATTAGATGCAGACGTAATAGAATAAGCTCTTTTGTAGATTTCACCGTCAATTTCTTTATTGATAAATACATATTGTCCCGCTGAAAACTTATAATACTCTTTCAAATTTTCAGGAATTTCAAATTTAATACTAACTGTACCTGGAGTTTCTTTTTTTATATGACGTATTACTAATGAATGATATTCTGACATAGATTTTAATAGTTTTCGCAAATGTAACGAAATATCGTAGTAATCAAAATAGGTGTTAGTGAAACATATATTAAAAATCCTCCTTCAAATCTTTAATTTTTAATTGGATAGAAGTTCTACCATTCCAATGGTTTTCATCTAAAGTAAAAGTAGCTTTAAAAGGCTGTTTTGTTAGTGCATATTTTTCACCCAAATTAAATCCAATTCCATTATAGGTTTTTGGGTTAGCTCCTTCTATAATACTTAATTTAAGATGTGTTTGATCTGCTCCTACTTTTTTCCCCATTCCATTATCACGTAATCCATTCGCCGTAAAAATAGGATGCATATTTTGAGGTCCAAATGGCGCCATTTGTTCTAAAATCCTATAAAATTTAGGCGAAATTTCAGATAAGAATAGCTCACTATCAATTCGAATTTCGGGTACTCTTTGCTCAGGTTTTATACTGTTTCTGACTACTTCCTCAAATCGGATTTTAAACTTCTTTAGGTTCTTTAATTTTATTCGCAAACCAGCAGCATATTTATGTCCGCCCCATTGTTCTATATATTCATCACAGGCCAGCAGAGCTTCATATAAATTATAGCCTTTAACTGATCGAGCAGATGCGGTTATAAAATCGCCACTTTTAGTAAATACAATTGTAGGTTTATAATGTGTTTCAATTAACCGAGATGCCACAATACCTATCACACCTTTATGCCAGTTTTCATCATAAACGACTGTTGTATAAACATCTTGCAAATTCTGAGTATTAATCTGTGCTAAGGCTTCTTGTGTGATTTTTTTATCTAAATCTTTACGATCTGTATTAATTTCATTTATGGCAACTGCCATGTCATGGGCTTTATTTTCGTCTTGCTCTATCAAAATATCCACTGCATAATTCGCATGTTTTAAACGTCCAGCGGCATTAATTCGTGGTGCGATTCCAAAGACAACATCGGTTATGGTAAGTATCTCTTTATCATAAGCTACATTTTTTAAAGCTGCAATTCCCACACTCGGATTTTCGTTTATAACTTGTAAACCGTGAAAACATAAAACCCTATTCTCTCCTGTCATAGGAACAATGTCAGCTGCTATGCTGGTTGCTACCAAATCTAAATAAGGAACTAAACTTGCAACAGAATCACCTTCTTTCTGAGACAAAGCTTGAATGAGTTTAAAACCAATTCCACAACCACTTAATTCATCATAAGGATAATCACAATCTTCCCGTTTCGGATTTAGTAGTGCAATGGAATCTGGTAATTTTTCTCCTGGTGTATGGTGATCACAAATTATAAAATCTATTTTTTTATCATTAGCATAGGCAATTTTATCTAGAGCTTTAGTTCCACAATCTAGCGCAATAACAAGTGAAAAACCATTGTCATCTGCAAAATCTATCCCTTGAAAAGATATTCCATAGCCTTCGTTGTCACGATCAGGAACATAGGTACTAATATTATCTTGTTTTGTTTTTAAATACTTAGAAACCAACGCAACTGAAGTTGTTCCATCAACATCATAATCACCATAGACTAAAATGTTTTCTCCTTGTTCTAACGCTTTTTCGATACGTTCAACAGCTACATCCATATCTTTCATCAAAAAAGGATCGTGTAAATTTTCTAAACTAGGCCTAAAAAAAGCCTTAGCTTCTTCATAAGTTCCAATACCACGCTGTACTAATAGCCTAGCATTAGTACGATCAATATTTAGAACTTTTGCTAATAGTGCTACTTTTTTGGGATTGGGTTCAGGTTTTAGAGTCCAGCGCATAAGATTTGATTTTCTTGGCAATTTTAGTAAAAGGTAAAAGTAATGAAATTTTGGTTTTGTTTAATTCATCTCATTTATTGGCTAAATATTATTTTGATGTGCTAGATAATATAAGATGTATTTTGGCTGAAAGTCAAAAATAACTTAGCTTATGGCAACGCCATAAGTATATAATTAACACGAATTTTCGCCCTGAAAGGGCAATATAATCAATCCCATATATAAGTTTCATTATAATCAATATTGTATTCTTCCAAGAACTGTAAAACCTCTTGTTTTATAAATGGAAATCTTTTTTTTGTGCTAAAAACTATATGTATATATAATTGAGATAATGATTGTACCATTTTAAAAATATATTGCCCTTTCAGGGCGTTTATTGCTTGCTTACTATTACACATAGGGCGTTGCCCTATGCTTTTTTAATGATGCCTTTCAGGCAATCCCGACTTAGATAAAAATAAGCAATTATTCAATAGCCCTCTATAATAAATATTCAGAGAATAGGATGTTAAAAGACAACCCTATACATTAAAATTATATTTAGCCCATTTATTGAATTTTGTCATACACTAAAAAAACAGTACAAGAATAAATAAAAATATTTAATGTAATAAATATTACAAAACCCATAAGATTTATTAAATTTGCAACTTCATTTAACTAAACTAAATCATGAAAAAATTCATTCTTATTTTAAGCATACTTACTTTGACAATTTCTTGTTCTGATAGTATTAAAAAAGCAGACAAAAAAGCTTTAAATGATAACACAACTATTAACAACACAGCAGAAAAACCACTTTTAGCTTTAGCTGATTTTGACAGTAAAGCTGGTGAATGGGTAAACAAAGAAGTGCAAGTAAAAGGTATTGTGGATCATGTTTGTAAACATGGTGGAAAAAAATTACTATTGGTAAATGATGAAGGAGATGTTCATGTAGAAAGTGAAGAACGTTTTAGTGATACATTGGTCGGTAGCGAAATTACAGTTACTGGTATTGTAACTGAATTTAGAGTTGATGAAGCCTATTGTTTACAAAAAGAAGAAGACCACCAACAGAATCATAAAGAAGGTACTGACAGTGATGATATGTATGCTAAAAAAATGAAACAAGTTGAGTTTTATAGAGATTCGATGAAAGCAACTGGAAAAGATCATATTTCTTTCTACTCTTTAGAGTATGTTGCGCTTCAAGTTGATAAAGAAAGTGAAGAGGAAGAAGTGAAAGAGGTTGAAGGAACTAAAGAATAATTTATTAAATCACAAAACGGTCAAAGAAGTTCTCCTTTCCTATTTTTAGGATTGGTATTAATCTTACTTTTTTGACCGTTTTTTATATAGTAAGCATATTATCCTAAAGATATCTGGAGATATACAAAGAACTAATTTATAAAAAACTTAGCGACTTAGCAAGTTTCGACTTCGCCCAATTCATCGCTTTACAGAAAAATTTTAAATATGAAAACACTTCGTAAGTGGAGTAGAATTCTACACAGAGATATTGGCTACTTTTTTATTGGAACCACACTAATTTATGGCTTATCAGGAATTGCCTTAAACCATATGAATGATTGGAATCCCAATTATACAGTTGAGGTTGATAAATTTCAAACGGATATTTCATTAACAAAAAATGACGCTATTAAAAACAACATTAAACTATTATTAGCTGATGTGGCACCAAAAGCAGTCTATAAAAAACACTATTATCCGCAAAAAAACTTGATTAAAATATTTCTCAAAGGTGGCTCCTCAATTGTGGTCAATACTGCTTCTGGAAATGGTCGTGCAGAATTTCTAAAAAAACGTATGGCTTTTTACCAGTCTAATTTTTTACACTACAATCCACATAAATGGTGGATGTGGTTTTCTGATGCTTTTGCAGGTGCTTTGATTCTATTTGCTATTACTTCTTTCTTTATGGTAAAAGGCAAAAAAGGAATGTGGGGCCGTGGTGGAATCTATACTGCTTTGGGCTTTATTATTCCACTGTTATTTTTGTGGTATTTGTTGTAAAACTATCGAAAACAAGTCCTAATCCTTTTCGATATTAAAAAAGGAATGATTACGTAATATTATTGAAAGTCCACAGTATTCAATAAATCCATCTGGCACTGGCTCAGAAACATAGCTGCCCTTTTCTCCATTCTTAGGTTCAAAATACCTATATGTATAGGAATCAGAGACTGCCCATTGTAGCAAGAAATCATCTAAATGCCGATGAAGCGGATCAAGATGTTTTATCGAATGTTTTACAATTTGCCAATCACCTCTAATGCTTTCTTCATCTTGATACATGGGTCTTTCCATCCCAAAATACCTTCGTAAAACAAGAGAAAATACAGGATGAATAATTTTATTCCACAGCTCCATATCTTCGGGTATCCAATAGACTTCTGCAACAATTTTGAGATTGTTTTCTTTATTCTGACTGATACTTTCTAAGATTGCTTTTTTACCATTTTTAATAGTAGAGTATTTTTTTAAACTATGAGGTAACAATACCAAAGGCCTAAAGGAATGATCTTGCTCTCCATTTTGTTTAATTTTATAATGCTCACTAATATCTTTCCAAATGGTTTTGTGTAGTATTTGAGAATTTGTAATAAACAAAAATTTTGATTTAAACCTGTGAAAGATTTTGAAAAAAGCCCATACACCAGCAATTATTGCAAATACTGGTATTGCAATCTCAATAAGTATTTTAAAAATATCCATAAATTTAGTTTTTAATAGTTTAAATAATAGATTAACAAATGACTTAATCTATTAACAACAAGCTTTTAATTTGACAATTGGCAAGTTACGAATTAATAAAAAAAGATATAAATAAATTGTAACTTTGGAGTATATATCTGTGACAGTGTTGTGGTTATGGATGAGTTAGCAATAATTTATGAAACTCAAACTGACAATATTCTTTTTCCTTCTATTTTCGACCATTTATAGTCAGAATATAGTTATTGATATTAATGACAAATCTCAAGAATCAAAAGACAATCCCACTTTTGACTTTAGAATTATTGAACCAAAATTAGACACTCTGAATTTATCCAAACAAAAAATATTTTCACTTGTAATTGGTCATAGTGGAGAAATTAATAGTCTTCATATAATCGATTACCCAAACGAAACATACGCAGACTTGAATAATATAAAGGAACCTGAAACAAATGAGGAATATTTGGCATTATCAGACGAGGAATGGGAGAAACTCAATGTGATAATTCCTAAACACAAAATATTAAAAAGAAATAGAATTAAACAGAAAGGTAATCTTGCAATTAGAAATCACTTCTAATCGAATTACTCATACGGAAATTTACGCTGACGGAAAACTGATAAAAACCTTGTATTACCGAATGGAATAAAAAACTATTGCAAACTTAAGTTGCCTAAAATCCATTGTGGCTAAGTGGTAATTTACTTAATATTAATTTTATGTCAGTAAACACCACCAAATCTTTTTTCAATAGATAACTCTATTTGTTAAGCTCTTCTTTGAAAAACATCTACATCTGCCTTAAAGTCATGTTCTATTTTTAGAGCTTTTTTATTTTTTGGATAGGAAACCTCTTCTGTATGTTTGCTTTTTTCAAGCCTTTTTTGTGCTTTAATTTCTTTTAATATATAATCTCTAGTTTCGTGGGAATGTTCTTCCTCTATAATAGAATTTTCACAAATACTTTTTATAAAAATATCATAAGTTGTTTGTTGTGCTTCAAGATAACCTATAAGATATTTTTTTGCAGCCTCAGTATTATTTGATTTTGATTCAATTTTAGAAAGAATACGATATAACTCTGTCATTTTTTCTACAACACCTGAATACACAGGTGTGCTTTTACAAATATAACTTGTAACAACTCCTATTGTGTTTAGTTTTACGGAATAGATACTAGATAACCAAAAAAACTGCCCATTTTTAGCTGAATACTTTTGAATAATTGGCATTGATTTTCCTTTCTCTAATCGTTCTTGGAGAACTGAAAAAATCACTTTTGGCATAT
>JAOZLL010000043.1 GCA_029934835.1 Flavobacteriaceae bacterium
GATGTTGATGTTGAAGAGTTGTTCAACGCGTAAAATTTTACTAAGAATTGATTACCAAAGACTAACAATAAATTGTTATTTACACGTTTAAAGAAAAGAATGAAGCTACTTAGTATTATAATATTATTTACGAGTCTTTTTACTTATGCGCAAAGAGGAGGAGAAAGAGTCTATGCTTTTTTAGATTTTCCAGTCTCAGCAAGACAAGCCGCACTTGGAGGAAGTGTCTTAACCTTAACCGATGATGTAAATCAACCACTTTGGAATCCTGCTAGTATTTCTAAAGAAATTGACAATATGATGTCAATCAATTATGTAAATTTTTTATTGGAAATTAATTATGTTTCAGTAGCTTATGCTTATACATTTAATGATCATCTAGGTACTTTTCATACTGGGCTTACGTATCTAAATTATGGAACTTTTATTGCTACAGAAGAAACTGGTTTAGAAACGGGAACTTTTAAAGCTTATGATATGGTGTTCTCATTGGGATATGGCTATCAAATTCCTTTTTCAGATTTTTATATAGGTGCTAATGCTAAAGTCATTAATTCTGTTCTAGAAAATCATTCTTCAATGGGTATTGCTACAGATTTTGGAATTTTATATCATAATGAATTTAGACCCTATAGATTTGCTGCAGTTTTGCGTAATGCAGGTATTCAATTAACCTCTTATGATGGAACAAAAGAATCTAAACTACCTTTACAGATACAAGTAGGAGGCAGTTACCAGTTAGAGCATGTTCCTATTCGATTATATGGGACTCTTGATAATTTGCAACAATGGCAATTAGCCTATGATAATCCTTCTGACAGCACAGCTGATTTCGAGGGAAATGTTATTAATGAAAGTCCAACTTTTTTAAATAATTTAATGCGTCATGTTGTAGTTGGAGCAGAAATATTTCCAGATAGAGGTTTTTCATTAAGAACAGGCTTTAATTTTCAACGTGCCAATGAGTTAAGTTTAAACGAAGTGCGAACTTTTGCCGGTTTCACCTTTGGATTTGGACTAAAAGTAAAACGTTTTAAATTGAATTATGCCTTTACAAAATACCATCCTGTGGCAGATAGTCATACCTTTAATCTCGGAATAAATCTTAATTAGTATGTCAAAAAGCTTACCCAAAATTACCATTGCAATAGACGGATTTTCATCAACGGGAAAAAGTACAGTTGCCAAACAATTAGCCAAAGAACTAGGCTATGTATATGTCGATACGGGTGCCATGTATAGAGCAATTACGTTTTATGCCCTTAAAAATAAACTTATTGATACTAATAATTTTGATAAAGTAGGTTTAATCAACTCTTTAAAAAGGATTTTCTTACAATTTAGATATAATAAAGAATTAGGTTTTGCTGAAATGTTTTTAAATGAAAAAAATATAGAAAAAGAAATCAGAAGTATAGAGGTATCAAACTTTGTTAGTCCTGTTGCAGCCATTCCCGAAGTGAGAAAATATTTAGTAGAACAACAACGTGAGATGGGAAAAGAAAAAGGAGTAGTAATGGATGGTAGAGATATTGGAAGTGTTGTTTTTCCTGATGCTGAATTAAAGATATTTTTAACTGCTGATGCTAAAATCAGAGCAGAACGACGATTATTAGAAATGCAAGAAAAAAATCAAAAGGCTGATTTTGAAACGATCTATAATAATCTAATGGAACGCGATGAAATTGATAGTAACAGAGCAGATTCTCCATTGGTTAAGGTTAAAGATGCTATTGTTATAGATGCTTCTTATATTAATAAAGAGGAACAGTTTAATAAGGTATTGAGCCTGGCTCATAAAGCTATTATAGGTCATGTATAATAGTTGAGGATTATTTATTAATAGTTATGAGTTTGTATTGACTTCATCAATTATTTCCTCTAACTTTGAAATCAAAGTTTCATTACAACACGCAACCTTATTCTTCTCTTTTGTTCTTTCTAGTTAATAATATTATAAATTTACAAAATATATTATTTTTGTAAAATGCAAACTTAAGTTACAACACGTTATATACGTCAATATCATATATGAGACTGCAAATATAACTACGTTGATAAAGTAACTCCTCAATACAGGTTATTTATATAAAAAAATATACTATATTTTAAAAAATCATCTTAAAACTTGATAGGTTTTTTTTGAATCCTCAACTTTTGTTCTGAATCTACTAGTATTGAAAAAACACTAAACATAAAAAAATAGCCCAAACTTTAGTTTGAGCTATTTGTATAAGATAAAGGTGTTTATTTACAAGGCTTTATATATCTCTTTAAATTCTTGTTGAAATTGATTTTTAAAATTACGCCATTCTCTAATAAATGTTAACGTTTTAGGAGTATAGTCAATACGACCATCAGTTGTAAACTCAGTGTAGATCTCATCAATATCTTCTTGAGAATACTTTTTAGTAAAGTATTGAATTGCCTCTTCTTTTGTTGTAGTGGCAGCAGACTCTACTTTTTGTTTAAAATCAACTTGTTTAGTTGTTTCTATATTATCAATATTACTTTCGAGAATTCTTTCAAAAATATCGGAACCGTTTCTTGCATTCATTAGTTTTTCAACACTTTTAGTAAAAGCACTTTTGTCTTGTGCAAAAGAACCAACGGTAATAAATAGGGCAACAAATGTGTAAATGATTTTTTTCATGTTTATAAATTTAAAAATTGAATTATTAATTATTGAGTATATCCTTTTTGGTGTAACAGGTCTGTCAGTTTATTATAGAGGCTGCGACTCCAAACTATTGAGGGATCTTGTGATGCAGCTGTTATATTACTGACATTATTAATGAATTTTTGAGCTACTTTTTTTTCGTAGAGTGTGTTTAATTCTTTTATCTCTTCGTGGCTAAAATATTTTTTATAGACCACAACTAAATCATCTGAAAGACCTGTTAATGAATTAACGGCAATAACTTGTGATTCATCCCAAACAGCATCAGAAACATTTGCATTTACATATTGTTCTTTGAGTAGTGTAACCAGTTGATCAACAGCGACACGATATTGCCCCATTGTTCCATTAATCTCGATAAACTGCTTGATATCATTTTCGTAAGACGAATCTTGCGCTTGAGTAAAAATACCAGCTATTAAAAAAATGAACAGAAATTTATATTTCATTAATATTATATTAGATGCAAATATAGTAACAAATTGTATACCAAAAATAGTTTTAAAAAATATGATGAAATACGGTAAGTTTCACTATTATCTTTTTTAATAAAACTATACCTGCAAAATACCCATATTAAACTTTTTTTGAATAGGCGAGTGGTTAGCTGCTTCTATTCCCATACTGATCCAGGTACGGGTTTCTAAAGGGTTAATAATTGCATCTGTCCATAAACGAGCTGCCGCATAGTAAGGTGATATCTGGCTATCATATCTGTTTTTGATTTTATCAAAAAGTTCTTTTTCTTTTTTTGCTGTAATTTTTTCTCCTTTTTTTAGAAGGCTTGCTTTTTCAATTTGTAAGAGTACTTTAGCTGCAGCGGCTCCACTCATCACAGCAAGTTCTGCAGAAGGCCAAGCAACAATTAAGCGTGGATCATAAGCTTTACCACACATAGCGTAATTACCTGCACCATAAGAGTTTCCAACAATTATGGTAAACTTAGGAACTACCGAATTTGCCACCGCATTCACCATTTTAGCACCATCTTTAATGATACCACCATGTTCGGATGCACTACCTACCATAAATCCTGTAACATCTTGTAAAAACACTAGAGGAATTTTCTTTTGATTGCAGTTGGCAATAAATCGTGTAGCTTTATCGGCACTATCGGAATAGATTACACCTCCAAATTGCATTTCTTTTTTGGCATTTTTCACCACTTTTCGTTGGTTGGCTACAATACCAACTGCCCAGCCATCAAGACGGGCATAACCACAAAGTAGTGTTTTACCATAATCTGCTTTGTACTCCTCAAACTCAGAATCATCAACCAAACGATGAATAATTTCATTCATATCATACTGATCAGAACGTGATTTGGGTAAAATTCCAAATAGTTCCTCTGGATTTTTATTTGGTTCACTACTTTTTATTCGATTATAACCAGCTTTATCGAAAGCACCAATCTTTGCGACTAACTTTTGGATTTTTTGTAAAGCATCTTTATCATTTTTTGCCTTATAATCAGCAACTCCTGAAATACTATTATGTGTGGTTGCACCTCCTAAGGTTTCATTGTCAATATTTTCGCCAATGGCAGCCTTTACTAAATAGCTTCCTGCTAAAAAGATACTTGCTGTTTTATCTACCATTATTGCCTCGTCACTCATAATCGGTAAGTACGCACCACCAGCGACACAGCTACCCATAACGGCGGATATTTGTGTGATTCCCATACTACTCATTACTGCATTGTTTCTAAAGATTCGTCCAAAATGTTCTTTGTCAGGAAAAATCTCATCTTGCATGGGTAAATAAACTCCAGCACTATCCACCAAGTAAATAATTGGAATATTATTCTCCATTGCTATTTCTTGTGCTCTTAGGTTTTTCTTTCCTGCCATCGGAAACCACGCACCAGCCTTTACTGTTGCATCATTTGCAACGACAATACATTGTTTTCCAGAGATATATCCAATTTTCACTACTACTCCTGCTGCTGGTGAGCCACCATGTTCTTCATACATTTTATGGGCAGCAAATGCTCCTATTTCTAGACTAGGCTTGTTTTTGTCTAGTAAAAAAGCAACGCGTTCTCGTGCGCTCATTTTGCCTTTATTGTGCTCTTTTTCAATACGTTTTTCTCCACCTCCTTTATATATTTTAACTAATTTCTTTTTTAAATCACTTACTTGTAATTTATTGTAATCTTCGTTTTTATTAAATTTAATATCCATAGTATAAAAATAAGAAAATCTATTTTTTAATAATAATTTTTGAGTAAATAAATGAATTGTTGTCCTGTAACTTCAATAAATATATTCCATTTGATAATGTACTAACATTAATTTTATTATTACGTATTTGCCCTTTTAACACCATTTTTCTTAAAGTATCGTAACATTGAAAAGAATGAATGTCAGTAGTGGTTTCTATAAATAAAATATCATTTGTTGGATTTGGATAAATGCTAACACTATTATTGAAGTTATTTTCGACACTACTTAAAACACCAACACCCCATTCATACCAAATATCTTGAGTTATTCCAGTTAAATCTTCGGTTTGATTTCCATTATTGTCATGAAATAAAAGATTAATAGTTTGAACTGTATTAGGGAATTCATATTTGAACCATTCTGTATCATGTGTTTGCATATCAATTCCAGGCCAATTACTATCTGATAAACTACCATTGGGTAGTGCATCCCACCAATGAATTTTTGGACTCCATCCCGTAGGTGGTTTAAAATAGGCAGTAATAAAATTGGATGATTCACTAAAAACATACTCTTTAGTTAATATTTCTGAGGTATTTCCATCTGTATCTTGTGAAAAAGATTTTACAGTAGTGTTAGTGGTAATATCAAAAGCAATACTACTTGTTGTTGAACTTGAACTTGTAGTAGGATTACTAGCGTCAGTTGTATAATAAATAGTAGGAGTAGGGTCGTTATTATCAGTGGCTTCAATCAAAACTGTTACGGTATCACCAACAGTATATTGAGTAGTTTGAGGTGAAATTGTAATACTTGGGTTTTCCAAATTTTGCGGGCCAACCCATCCGTTTGACCAATCGTACCAAGCTTTGGTGTCAGCATATAAATCTCCTGTTTGTTCAGATCCATTATTAAATATCAAATTGGTACTAGCAATATTGGTAAAATCAAATCGAAACCAACCACTACCAACATCTGTCATTTGCATACCTGGCCAAGAAACATCATCTAAATTCCCATCTGGGACTTCTTCCCAATAATAAATATTTGGTATAGTTGACCAACTAACGGGTGGTTTAAAATAGACTGAAAAATCAGCTAATTCACCAATATAATAGGTCTTAGTTAGTGTTTCAGATTGTTCTGCTTGTGCATCTAAAGCAAATGCCTTAACCGTAGTTGTTTCGGTTATTGGAAAACTTACGGTTACTGTAGCAGATGCTGAAGTATTTACATTAGGTTCTGATCCATCAGTAGTATAATAAACAATTGGATTACTGGTGTCAGTATCTGTTGCTGTAATTGTTACATCAATTGCAGTTGCAGCGTAATTGTCTTCGGGTGTAATAGTAACAGTAGGTGGTGAAGCCGGATCCTCACCAACCCAAATATGTTGAATTTTAGATTTAGTTAGGTTTCCTTCAGTATCGGTAACTTCAATGTAATAATCAACTAATTTATTGGTAATACCAGTAATTTCAGCATAATATTCATTAGCGATATAATCGGGCAATACAAAGAAATCTATATTAGGATTGTTGGTAATATTAGTTTTTGGAAAAATACGTTCATTCATGGTGATATCTATCCAACTTCCAACACCTGCACCACCAGAATAAGTTTCATTCTCATAGCTTGTAAGTGGATTTATGCCATCTGTATCTATTCTATATTTTAGTGTAGTAGATGCAATTCCATTTACATCAAAAGCAAAAGTCCAAACCGTAAAATTAGTTAGATTTTGATGGGTTTGATAGCCATAATTAGGGCCAAAACCTTCTTCACCAGGGTTATATGGGTAACGTTGTGGAATAAAAATACTTGGAGGCGTATTATCTTCACTAGGATTAGCATCGATAACCTGTTGCGCAAAAGAAACCGCATTGTTTGATGCAATTGTTTGTTTTACTTCCATATCTAAGGCATCACCATAATACATATATCCACTAGTATAGCCAGGTAATAAAAAATGCCAAGCTAATTCTGCATTACTAGCTGATGCACTTGGAGCCGTAATTTCTGCAATATCCAGTATACCTTCTAAATCCTCAGCCATAATCACAAAATTTTCAGCTGCTGTTAAAACTGCCCAATTACGAGCATCTTCAGTCCATCCATTAGGATCAAATTCATAATTACTGTCATACATGGGCCATATCCAATTTATAAATTGCGGATGTCCCCAATCATTAGCAGCATTAAACCATGAACCATCCTCTACATGAACAATATCATCAGTTGGTAATGGATGTTCGTCTAGAAACTCTTGAATGTTGGTAGGTATATAACCTTGATTAGCAGCTGCGTTAGAAAAATTAGGAACAGCACCTTCATAATAACTAGAACCGCCGCCCCAAGCATTATCACCATCATGTGCTAATAATACAATGGAAGGATGTGCAGGATCATCATAAGGAGCTATATTAGTATCGATTGCCTCTGTGCCTTGTTCTGAAAATCCATCTCTGTAACTTAAGAGTTCTGCCATTGGAACTACATCCAATGTGAATACTTGTCCAGTTTCCGGATTTATATATTGAGCTTTATGTGCTTGGTAACAATAAGGTGCTGCAAATTTTCCACCACGACCATCTATTTGTCCGTTCCACCAATTTACACCATTTGTAGTATAAATATCTGCTTTGTTTGGTGGATCAATATTTGTTCCCGAAGTGCCATAATCAACCGTATAGTCTTGTAAGGTACGTGCCAAATGTGAGTTGGCTACAACAGACCATTCATAGCCTTCTTCTACCAATACTTGAATAATTCGTTCGCTAAACGAACATTCGGCAGGCCAATATCCTTTAGAAAGATTTCCGTTAAAGTTGTTTTGAACAGTATGTTTATGGGTTTGTATTTGTTTTCGTAAAACGTCATCACTTAGTAGAGGCGATAAAGCATGGTGCATGGTAAAACCCATAATATCCATTCGTGGATAGCTATCATTAGACAAATTATTTTGCCCGCTAGAGATATTATCTTTCCAGTTATTTACATAACCCCATTGGTTTAAAGTTGCTAAACTGTTAATATTTTCGATTAAGCAACCACCATAGTTTACCTGTGCTCCTGCTTCTGGTAAATGGTCTATGCTTTCAATAGCATTTTTAGTACCCCATTGATAGACATTTACTCTGTCGGGTTTACTAAATATTTCCTCTAGGTTGTTTAGTGGATGTGCTAATCCATCACTATATACATTTTGTCCGTTTGTTTTTAAAAAATGGGATTCTTGTACTTTTTGATAAGAAAAAGGATTTGTTACACTAACATCAGGCCAATAATTGGGCTGTTGTAAATGCCATAAATAGGTGGTATGTACTTGTGCGTAACTTGATAAATTAATAGTTATAAATAGAATGAGTAGTAGTTTTTTCATATAAGTGATAAAAAACAAAGATACTTAATTCTTGTATAGAATTCTCGTGTAAAAACAACAATAATCATTAGTTTTACACTATGGATTGGAAATCATACTGGAACAAAGTAGCTGTTACTGCAAAAGACCCAATTGCAGCGGTACAACGTAATGATTTGAAAAGCATAAAACAAAGTGCTTCTCATATTATTTCTATGCTAAAAATCACTAAAAAAGATACGGTGTTAGACGTATGTTGTGGGAATGGTTTGCTAACCGAATTAGTTGCTGGTAGCTGCCTTAGAATTACAGGAGTGGATCAATCTGATGAATTGATTAAAAATGCCAAAAATCTTTCTAAAAGGGTGAATTCCTCTTTTATTTTAGGAGATGCATTAGAATTATCATATGTATTATCTAATCAGAAATTTGATAAAATATATTTACAATTTTCTTTTCAATATTTTGATAAAAAGGGAATGGGAGCAAAGATGATAAAAGAAATGATTTCAGTATTAAAACCAAATGGGCTCTTGTTTATTGGTGATATCCCTGAGGCTTCTAAACGTCTTGTTTTTTACAATTCGTTACCTAAATTATTTTATTACTTCACTAGTAAGATACGGGATAAAAATTCTATGGGAAAATTTTGGTCTCCTGATGATTTAGCACAAATTTGTATTAAATTCAATGTAAAGGGTACGTACCTCAAACAACCTAAATTATTAGAATATTCATGGTATCGTTTTGATTATTTAATTGAAAGAATTTAAGAAATATATTAAAAAAACAAAAACTAAAATAGGTTTCATTAATTTTTCTTTTGCTTGTTTAGTTCATCTTGTAACTTCCTATTTAGAACTTGTTCACGTTCTAAAGCACGTGTTTTTGAACTGGAGTACTCAGTTTCTAATTCATCATAGTTTTGCAAGGTTCTTTTAGTGATTTCATTACTCTTTTTATATTGATATAAGAATAATAATAGTCCCATAGTCAATAAACTAACAAGACTCCACATTATGGTTTTATAAAGATTTTTTTTAAGTGACATTCCTAAAAATGTGACATTATCTTTTTCATTAGTTGTTGTGGTAAGATTAGAGTTAGCCGTATCTAGTTTTACTTGTAATGCTTCAAAACGTTGTTTTTGAGAAATAATTTCTTGTTTTGACTTATTTAGATCAGATTTTAATTTGCTGATACTATCATTAACATGAGCTTTTAACTGATTTATCCAAGTATACTTAATTACTTTATAATTTTGATAACGGCTAGATTTGCTAATGACATAATCAAATTGGTCGTTGATACTTCCTTTATCTAAGGATAATTCCTTAGTATCAGCTTGTGAAAAAGAGAGTAGGCTAGTAAATAATGCTAGGAGAACTAGCTGTTTGGTAGTTGTGTTCATAGTATATATAACAAAGTGGCAAATATATTATTGTATTTTAAATACAACAAACTATTTGTAATGTAAATATGATTGTAATATGATGGTGGCACTAATTTCATCAACTAATGCTTTATTTTGTCTTTGTTTCTTTTTTAATCCGCTATCAATCATGGTTTGGAAAGCCATTTTAGAAGTAAAACGCTCATCAATACGTTTAATGGATATATTGGGAAAGCTTTTAGTTAGTTTAGAAATAAATATGGCAATATGTTTTTCAACGTCACTAGGGATATTATTTAATCTTTTTGGTTCACCTACAAGAAATAATTCAACGGATTCATTCTTTATGTAATCTGATAAAAATGCTAGAAGAGATTTTGTGTTAACTGTAGTTAAACCACTGGCAATAAGTTGTAACTCATCTGTTACCGCTATACCAGTTCGTTTCTCTCCAAAGTCTATTGCAAGTATTCGTGCCATAATTTTTTAGCATATTAAGTGTTACTATTTAAAAAAAAAACCTGAGAGCTGAACTCTCAGGTTTAAATTTTTTATAGCACTGCTATTAGTTTCTCATTGTCTCATATACAGCTTTCATTTCTTTAAGCTTATCAGTCATTTCTAGATTTTCATAAATACCTAAAAGAGTTTGAACGATACTTTTGTTTGAATTGTCATACTCAAAAGCTTTTTCATAAAATGGTAATGCCTCCTTATATACTTCAAACTGTTGTGCTTGTAGTTTATCATATTTATTAAAATCTGATAAACTATTATTCATTTCTTCAACGATAGCTTCTGCTTTTGTTAAAATAGCAGCTCCAATATTGTTGTATGCTTCACCATAATCAGGTTTTAATGCTATTGCTTTATTAAAACTTTCAATGGCAGCAGTATTATCGCCTAACTCCATTTTCATAACACCAATATTATAGTGTAAGGTTTCATCAGTTGGATTAATTTTTACTGCTTCTTCTAGTTTTTCTTTAAATTTATTATTATCGCCCATAGCATAGTAAATGTTTGCTTCGTCAACTAATAAACCATAATCATCTGGAGATATTTTTTTTGCTTCTAATATAGCTGCTAAAGCTTTTTCGTTATCCTTTAAGGCAATATAATTTTTAGCAATCATTTTTACTATTTCATTTCTTTGAGATTCACGAACGATTACTTTTGGATTTTCAGATAATTTTAGTTTAACTTGTTTATCCATATCAGCTTTTGAATTATAGGACACTTTATTACCATTTACAACGCTTGTAGCAGAATAAGTTGTGGTAATTCCAGTATATCCAGTATCAAGTAATTTTTGATACGTTTTTACGGATTGATTAAAATCTTCAGCAAAATAGAAAGATAAACCTGCGTTTTGTAAAAAGGCAGTGTCTTTAGCACTAATGGCATAAACTTGTTCAAAACCTTTTCCTGCTTTGTTAAAAAAGGTTAAAGATTCTTCTTTTGTGGTTTCCTCTTTGTTAAGTTCTATACCTTTATTGTAGTTATCAGAAGCATCGTCTGCAACTTTTTGAATCATGGTGTTTAGAAGTATGGACACATCATTTGAATATTTTTTTGTTCCTTTTTTCTCTAAATTTAATAATGTTTCAAAAGATTTTGAAGCATCAACAAAACCATCAGGATTTGTGCCATTAGCATAATGGGCTTTTCCTAAAATAAAGTAATATTGAGTTTTGTATTTTTCTTTTGCAGTACCAATTAAAGATTCTGCGCCTTTAAGTGTAGCAATAGCTTCAGTAAAGTTATTTGCATCTAAGGCTTTTTGTGCAGCTTTAAGCTCATTTTTTTGAGCAAAAGAAGCAGAGCTAATTAGAATTGCAACTAGTAATGTGATAATTTTTTTCATTTTTATTATGGTTTAAATTTTTATTTTGAGTTAATTTCAGTTTGTGTTATTCAATATCTGTGCCATTTTCGTTTTCATCGATTTCTGGCTCTTCTTCATGCACAACTTTTGCAACTGATGCTATGGAGTCATTTTCTTTTATATTAATAAGGCGAACACCTTGTGTAGCTCTACCCATAACACGTAAGTTTTTAACTTCCATGCGAATTGTGATACCTGATTTGTTGATAATCATAATATCATCTTCATCTGTTACATTTTTAATAGCTACAAGATTACCTGTTTTATCGGTAATATTAATAGTTTTAACTCCTTTTCCACCTCTATTAGTTATTCTGTAGTCTTCTAAGCTAGAACGTTTTCCATATCCTTTTTCAGAAACCACTAATACAGAACTTTCAGTATTATCTATGGCAATCATGCCAATTACTTCATCATTTTCATTTATTCTGATTCCACGTACTCCTGAAGCTGTACGACCCATAGGACGTGTCTTGGATTCTTCAAAGCGGATGGATTTACCAGATTTAGCTGCTAACATAACTTGACTGTCACCAGTTGTTAATTTAGCTTCTAACAGTTCGTCATTCTCTTTAATAGTTATAGCATTAATACCATTAGTTCTTGGTCTAGAGTATTGTTCTAATGACGTTTTCTTAACCTGACCTTTTTTAGTAGCCATAATTACATAATGACTATTCACATAATCTACATCTTTAAGATCTTGTGTAACCAAATATGCCATTACCTTATCATCATTTTCAATATTAATTAAGTTTTGGATGGCACGACCTTTAGCTGTTTTAGCACCTTCAGGTATTTCAAATACACGCATCCAGAATACTTTTCCTTTTTGCGTAAATATTAACATATATTGATGGTTGGTGGCAACAAACATATTTTCTAGGAAGTCTTCATTTCGGGTTGCTACTCCTTTATGACCACGACCACCACGATTTTGAACTTTATATTCATTCAAGTCAGTACGTTTTACGTAACCAGCATGAGAGATCGTTACTAAAACGGTAGAATTAGGAATCATATCCTCAATATTCATCTCACCACCTGCATATTCTATTATAGAACGTCTTTCATCACCATACTTCTCTTTTATCTGTAGTAGTTCGTCTTTAATAATTTGCATTCTACGAGGCTCATTATCTAAAATATCTTTTAAATCAGTGATAAGCTTCATAATTTCATCATACTCTGCACGTAACTTGTCTTGTTCTAGTCCTGTTAATTGACGTAGGCGCATTTCAACGATCGCCTTAGCTTGAATTTCTGAGAGTTTAAAACGAGCAATCAACTTTTCACGTGCTTCATCAGCATTTGAAGAGGATCTTATTAGTTTTATTACTTCATCAATATTATCAGAAGCTATTATTAAACCTTCTAATATATGAGCTCTTTTCTCCGCTTTATCTAATTCAAATTTAGTACGACGTACAACTACTACATGTCTGTGTTCAACAAAGTAATGTATTAGTTCTTTTAAATTCAATTGCTCAGGTCTTCCATTTACAAGAGCTACATTATTAACGCTAAATGAAGTTTGTAAGGCAGTATATTTAAATAATTTGTTTAAGACAACATTTGGTATCGCATCACGCTTTAATGTATAAACAATACGCATTCCATTACGGTCAGATTCATCACGAATATTAGAAATTCCTTCGAGTTTTTTATCATTAACCATATCAGCCGTTTTTTTAATCATATCGGCTTTATTGACTTGGTAAGGTATTTCTGTTACAATAATTGATTCACGACCTTTTATTTCCTCAAATTGAGCTTTGGCTCGCATAACAATTCGTCCACGACCAGTATGAAAAGCATCTTTAACACCTTCATAACCATAAATTGTACCTCCAGTTGGGAAATCAGGAGCTTTTATAAACTCCATCAATTCATCTATTTCTATGGTATTATTATCAATATATGCCATAGTTCCATCAATAACTTCTGTTAAGTTATGTGGTGCCATATTAGTAGCCATCCCAACAGCAATACCAGAAGCTCCATTGACTAATAAGTTTGGAATACGAGTAGGTAAAACAGTTGGTTCATGTAGAGTATCATCAAAATTTAACTTGTGATCAACGGTGTCTTTTTCAATATCTCCCAACATATCCTCTGAAATCTTTTGCATTCGCGCTTCTGTATAACGCATTGCTGCAGGATTATCACCGTCAACAGAACCAAAGTTACCTTGTCCGTCAACCATCATATATCTTTGACTCCAAGGTTGTGCCATACGCACCATAGAATCATATACAGATGTATCACCATGTGGATGGTATTTACCTAAAACCTCACCGACAATTCTCGCTGATTTTTTATAAGAACCTGTTGCTTTTATCCCAAGTTCATGCATACCAAAAAGTACTCTACGATGTACTGGTTTTAAACCGTCACGAACATCAGGCAAAGCACGTGATACTATCACCGACATTGAATAATCAATGTAGGCTGATTTCATTTGTTCCTCTATATTAATAGGTATTATCTTTTCTCCGCTATCCATATATTATTAGTTATTAATTCTAGTCAAAATTACAAGGTACGCAAGTTACAATAAATAGTCTTTTTTAGTGGTTTATTTTATACTTGTTTTAGACTACTTATTAACAATTTAATTGGATTTTTACAGTATGTATCTATCAGATTATCAGTAAAATACACCATATTTTTGTGAATAAATTATAGTAATCAGAATATTTAACTTTTTAAGACCAAAAAAAGGGCTAATTTTACAAGACTAAAATAGGTAAAAAAATGCACGATAATTTTTCACCAAAAGTAAAAGATGTAATCGCTTTCAGTAAGGAAGAAGCTTTACGATTGGGACATGACTATATAGGCACCGAACACTTAGTGTTGGGTATTTTACGACAAGGAGAAGGTAAAGCAGTTGCTGTCCTAAAAGCTTTGGAAAGTGATTTAGAAAGTCTACGTAGAAAATTAGAAGAAATTAGTCCAGCTAAAAATACTTTGCAGCAAAATCCAAATAGGAGTTTGCATTTAACAAAGCAAGCTGATAAAGCATTAAAAACCACTTTTTTAGAGGCAAAACTATATAAAGATACGGCAATAAATACGGCACATTTATTATTATGTATATTACGTAATGATAATGACCCAACGGCTAAATTATTGCATCGTTTTAGTGCTACTTATGGTTTAGTGCGTAATGAATACAAGGATTTATTTTTTACTGGTAATAAACAAGAAAATCCAAAAAGCGAATTTCCTTCTGATGATGAAGGTTCAGGCGCAGAGCAACCAAAAAATCCATTTGAACCGTCTAAAAAACAACCTGTTAAGAAATCTAAAACACCTGTTCTAGACAATTTCGGACGTGATTTAACCTTGATGGCCCAGAATGGAGAGTTAGACCCAGTTGTGGGGCGTAAAAAAGAAATAGAACGTGTTTCTCAGATTTTGAGTCGTCGTAAAAAAAATAATCCGATGTTAATAGGAGAACCTGGTGTTGGTAAATCAGCAATAGCAGAAGGTTTAGCTTTACGTATTATTCAACGTAAAGTTTCACGAATTTTATTCGGTAAAAGAATTGTATCACTTGATTTGGCTAGTTTGGTCGCTGGAACAAAATACCGTGGACAGTTTGAGGAACGTATGAAAGCACTTATGAATGAATTAGAAAAGAATGATGATATTATTCTTTTTATTGATGAGATTCATACTATAGTTGGTGCAGGCGGAGCAACAGGTTCTTTAGATGCATCAAATATGCTAAAACCTGCTTTAGCACGAGGAGAAATACAATGTATTGGTGCTACAACTCTTGATGAATACCGCCAGAATATTGAAAAAGATGGCGCACTCGAACGTCGTTTCCAGAAAATTATAGTAGAACCAACATCTGTTGAAGAAACTATTGAGATTTTACACAATATTAAAGATAAATATGAAGAGCATCATAATGTAACCTTTACCGACGAAGCAATCGAAGCTTGTGTAAAATTGACAAATCGTTATATGACGGAACGTTTTTTACCAGACAAAGCTATAGATGCTATGGATGAAGCAGGTTCACGAATTCATATTACTAATATTGTAGTACCAAAAGAGGTTCTTGCTTTAGAAGAAAAATTAGAGGGTATTAAAGTTAAAAAAACAACTGCTGTAGCGACTCAAAAATATGAAGAGGCAGCACGTTTACGTGATGATGAAAAACGAATTGAAAACGAACTTCAAATCGAACAAAAAAAGTGGGAAGAAGCTTCTAAATTACATCGTGAAATAGTTACTGAAGACAATGTGGCAGAAGTAGTATCTATGATGACAGGAATACCAGTAACTAGAGTTGCTGCAGCTGAGAGTAATCGTTTAAAAGAGCTTCCTCAATTAATTAAAAGTAAGGTTATTGGGCAAGATGAAGCAGTAGAGAAAGTAGTAAAGGCTATTCAACGTAATAGAGTTGGTCTTAAAGATCCTGATAAACCAATAGGTTCATTTATTTTCTTAGGACAAACAGGTGTTGGAAAAACACAATTGGCAAAAGTATTATCAAGGGAATTATTTGATTCAGAAGACTCTCTTATTCGAGTGGATATGAGTGAGTATATGGAAAAATTTGCCGTATCTCGTCTTATTGGTGCACCTCCAGGATATGTAGGTTATGAAGAAGGTGGGCAACTCACCGAAAAAGTACGTCGTAAACCCTATTCTGTTGTTCTTTTAGATGAAATTGAAAAAGCACATCCTGATGTTTTTAATACCTTATTACAGATTTTAGATGATGGTTTTATAACAGATAGTTTAGGAAGACGTATTGATTTTAGGAACACTATTATTATCATGACATCTAATATTGGTTCACGACAATTAAAAGACTTTGGACAAGGCGTTGGTTTTGGTACATCTTCTAAAAAGGCAAATGAAGAAGCTCATGCAAAAAGTGTGATAGAAAATGCCATGAAGAAAAGTTTTGCTCCTGAATTCTTAAATCGTATTGATGATGTAATTGTTTTTAAAGCACTAGAACGTGAATCAATTCACCAAATAATCGATATAGAATTAGACAAGCTTTTTAGCAGAATAAAGGATTTAAATTATGATTTAAAACTAACTGATGCTGCCAAAGATTATATTGCTGATAAAGGTTTTGATAAGAAATATGGAGCACGTCCTTTAAAAAGAGCTATTCAAAAATATGTAGAAGATGCATTAGCTGAAAAAATAGTCAATGCTAAGCTTAAAGAAGGTGATCATATTGTCATGGATTTTGATAAGAAAAAAGAAGAGTTAGTTATCGATATCATTAAAGGAAAAGAGGAAGTAAAAAACAAATAAGGATCAAATTATTTATTTACAAAATAAACTTAAATACGATATGAAAATCAAATCAATTTTATACATCATTTTTATTATTTCATTATCAATTAACTCTTCTGCTCAAATTAGAAGCAATAGCAAATTGATAAAAAAGAAAGTGAATCAAAAGGTTACTTTAGAGAATTTAAGCGATGGCTCTATAGGATCAGTAGTTGCTAGTCGTAGGCTGGCATCAGAGACTTCTAAAAGTCAATTTTATACGATAAATAATAAAACCTTCTTATTTCTTTATCAATATAAAACAGGTGTAGCCAAAATTTATCCTATGAACAATGATGGTAAGATTGGGATGAGTCCAATTAAAGAATATGACTGGTCATCAAAATGGACAACTAGTGAGTTTTATACAATCAATAACCAAACTTATTTGTTTCTATATAAATATAGCACAGGTACAGTACATATTCATCTAATGAATAATAATGGTACTATTGGTGATATGATTTTTGACAAGAAATGGTCAACTAAGTGGTATAGAGTTGAATTTTATACCATTAATAATCAAACCTATTTGTATTTAATGAAACATTCAGGGCTTATTCGTATTCACAAAATGGATTCTGATGGAAGTGTAGGCAATTTAGTGAAAGAGTACAATTGGTCTGAAGGTTGGACAAGTGCTGAATTTTATACCATTAATAATCAGACTTATTTATTCTTGTTAAAAGGAGCTATTCGTTACAAAAGTTTATATGGAATTACAATATCTGATAATACCGATGATAAAAGACCTATTCATGTTCATAAAATGAATACTGATGGTAGTGTTGGAGAAATGATTATGGAACGGAAATGGACAAATGGTTGGTCAAATGTTGAATTTTATCAAAAAAACAACAAGACTTATCTATTTATTTCTAAATCAAAAACCGGTTTCACTAGAATCCATAAAGTAAATCAAAGAGGTCTTGTAGGTGAAATGGTGAAAGAATATAATTGGGGTAGTAAATGGGGAACAAGTGAATTCTTTAGAGTGAATAATACACCTTACTTATTTTTAAAGAGAAGTGGAACTGGAGAAACAATTATTAATAAGATTAATTAGTAAAACAAATCTAACAAGCCGACTTATCCTATCTTAAAAGTATTAAGTCGGTTTTTTTATCAACAAATTTAAATTATAGACAATGAAGAATCTAAAAATACTATTGACCTCACTAATAATAGCAGTATTTATTATTTCTTGTGGAGAAAACTCAAAGAAAAAAGATACAGATGAAAATCACAAACATACAGATTCTGAGGAAGTAACAACACATAGCGAAGAGCAAGAACACTATGAAGCAAAAGCAGTTTTGAGTTTAAATGAGGGCAGTCTATGGGATGCAAATAAAGAAACTACATCAGGTAT
>JAOZLL010000105.1 GCA_029934835.1 Flavobacteriaceae bacterium
ATTGAGAATGCAGAATTAAGAATTAAATAGGCAATAGGCAATAGGCAATAGGCAATAGGCAATAGGCAATAGGCAATAGGCAAAAATAATGAACAATAACGAATTTAATCCCGAAGAAGGATTTGAGCATTTTAAATTTACTGCCAGTATCGGTCAAGAGCCTTTACGTGTTGATAAATTTTTAATGAACTTTATTGAAAATGCTACTCGTAATAAAATTCAACAAGCGGCTAAAGCTGGATATATATTAGTAAATGATACAGTTGTAAAATCAAGTTACAAAGTCAAAGCCAATGACAAAGTTCGCGTTGTTTTTGCCCATCCGCCACATGAAAGTCCTTTAGTTGCTGAAGACATTCCGCTTGATATAATTTATGAAGATAATGATGTGATTCTCATAAATAAACCTGCAGGATTAGTAGTTCATCCAGGTCATGGAAACTACACAGGAACTTTAGTTAATGGACTTTTACATCATATAAAAAACTTGCCTACAAACTCTAATGAAAGACCTGGTCTTGTCCATCGTATCGACAAAGATACCAGTGGATTATTAGTGATTGCAAAAACTGAATCTGCTATGGCTAGTCTATCTAAACAGTTTTTTGATAGAAAAACCGAACGTATATATTATGCTTTAGTTTGGGGGAATTTAGATGAAGATCAAGGAACGATTGAAGGACATATTGGTCGCAGTTTAAAAAACAGACTCCAAATGGATGTTTTTCCAGAAGGAGATTTTGGGAAACATGCCGTAACTCATTACAAAGTAATAGAACGTTTTTTATATGTAACCTTAGTACAATGTAAATTAGAAACGGGTAGAACACATCAAATTAGAGCTCATTTTAGACATATTGGTCATCCTTTATTTAATGATGAACGATATGGAGGCAATCAAATTCTTAAAGGAACAACCTTCACCAAATACAAGCAATTTGTTCAAAACTGTTTTAAGGTGATTCCACGTCAGGCTCTACATGCTAAGACCTTAGGTTTTACACATCCAAGCACAGAAAAGATGATACGTTTTAATTCAGAATTGCCAGATGATTTCAAAGAAGTCATCAAAAAATGGCGTGCTTATACCGAAAACCAAAAATTATAACTAATTATCTACCAGTTATTTACTAATTATTTTATCTTGAACTGACAATTATCAGTGTTTATTTTTATAGACGCGCTTATATTTGTGTCATTGTTTTATCATGATTACTTATTCATGGTACAAACAAAAATTTTTAGTTAGTAGTTTTTAGATTGATTTCCGGAGTTTGAAAAGTAGATATTCTTTTTTCGAGTTCCGGTTTTCTTTTGCTATTCATTTTATTTTTTCTAAATCATAGTATATTTTTATACTATTTTTATGTTTTATATATAATTTAGTAGTAGCTTTGTATAATACTAATTACTTAAATAATACAAATGCAAACAGATAATACTATTGATTCACTAAAGCAACTTGGATTAAATCAATTGGAATCAGAAGTTTACCTATACTTGTTAAAAAACCAGCAAATGACTGCTTATAAGGTGGGAAAATCGATCAATAAACCTACAGCAAATGTCTATAAGGCAATTGATTCGTTATCACAAAAGGGAGCTGTTCTAATTGAAAGTAATAAAAGTAAATTCTGTAAAGCAATTCCTCCAAATGAATTCTTAAACCATTATGAGAAAAATATTCTAGACAAGACTAAAAAACTAAAAATCTCATTAAACAATTTAGAAACTAATTTTTACGATGAAAAAACGTATTCTATTGAGTCTGTTCCATTAGTCTTTGAAAGATTTAAAACCATGATGGAAAAAGCCAAGGTTATTGCCGTTATTGATGCTTTTCCCAATGCCTTAGATCTTGTTATTGATACTATAAAAGAAACTATCAATAGAGGTGTTGAAGTCTATATTCAAATCTATAAACCTATTGAAATAAAAGGTGCTGATGTTGCTTTTACTGGTATTGCAAAGGAAGCCTTGTCTCATTGGCAAAGTGAACAATTAAACTTAATAATTGATGGTGAAGAGTATTTGACAGCTCTTATGGATAAAGATTTAACAAAAATAATTCAAGCAACTTGGAGTAACAACTATTATATGGCTTGTACCCTACATGCGGGTCGTATGCATGAACAAACAATGATGAAAATAACTACCAAAATAGGTAGTAAAAACTTCGAAAAAGAAGTTGTAGAGCTTCTTGAAAAACAAAAATATTTTTACAATTCTACTATTCCTGGGTTTACTAAACTTTTTAAAACTAAATAATTATGAATACAATAATCAGTAAAATAAAAGAGAATACATTGTTAAGTGTACTAGTAGCACTTTTTCTAGGTGTCTTTGTATTCATTGCTAGTAGATATCTTGCTAGTTGGACTACACCTTTTATTGAAAACTATTTTAATCTAAATTATTATACAAAAAATATCATTTTTAAGTTCTACATTCTTATTCTTTCAATTGTTATGATATGGTTTGTAAATGATAAATCTTTTAAAAATTATGGATTTGTAAAGGCAAAGAATATAAGCTATCCAAAAATGACTCTCATAAGTATCGGAATTTTGATAGCTTCTATGATTATTGGAGGAATCTTGTTTGTCGGCATTCTTAGAAACTATTTTCCAACAGAAAACAACAAAGTATTCCCTAGCCAATCTATTCTACAAATGATATTGACTGTTTGGATTTGGTCAAGTATTACTGAAGAATTCCTCTCTAGAGGTTTGGTACAAGGATTTATGAATCACCTAAAGGATAAAAAAGTTATAGGTTTAAGTATTTCTGTAATTTTCTCGGGATTGTTCTTTGGAGCCATGCATTTAAGTCTCTTTAATACGATGTCTTATTGGTTTGCAGGTATGATTGTTTCTAATGCAACTGTAGTCGGATTGCTTGCCGCTTACTACAGAGAGAAATCTGGTAGTATAGCACCAGCAATATACATTCATATTCTTGCCAATGTTGTTGGTTCAGTACCATTACTGATTACAATGCTATTAGGTATTGAACCTCCTAGTATGTGATAACTTCTTGTATTATTCTCGAACTCCTTCTAATAAGATCTCTAAAATACTAATTGCCGATTTTGCAATTTGAGTACCAGGTCCAAAAACGCCAGCCACACCACTATCAAACAAAAATTGATAATCTTGTGCTGGAATAACACCTCCAGCAATGACTAAGATATCATCACGACCATATTTTTTAAGTTCGTCAATAACTTGAGGAACTAGGGTTTTATGACCTGCCGCTAGAGATGAAACCCCTAATATATGCACGTCATTTTCTACTGCTTGTTTAGCTGTTTCTTTAGGTGCTTGAAAAAGTGCCCCAATATCTACATCAAAACCTAAATCGGCAAAACTTGTTGCAACTACTTTAGCACCACGATCATGCCCATCTTGCCCCATTTTAGCTATCATGATGCGTGGTCTGCGCCCATCTAACTCGGCAAACTCATCTGCTAATGCTTGTGCTTTTTGAAATAATGAATCGTCTTTTATGGCTTTTTTATACACGCCTGTTATGGTTTTATGAGTTGCTTTATGTCGCCCAAACACCAATTCTAACGCATCAGATATTTCACCCAAAGTTGCACGATGTTTAGCTGCTTCAATAGCCAAAGCTAATAAATTTTCATCACCTGATTCTGCGGCTTTGCTTAATTCTCTTAAAGTATCTAATACCTTTTGAGTATCACGATTCTGTTTTAATTCCTCTAAACGAGCTAGTTGTAGTTCACGAACGACATCATTATCTACCTCCAAAATATTTAAAGGATCTTCTTGCTCTAATTGGTATTTATTAACACCCACAATCACATCTTGATTACTATCAATACGTGCTTGTTTTTCTGCTGCGGCAGATTCTATTCGCATTTTTGGAATACCTTTTTCTATGGCTTTTGTCATACCACCTAAGGCTTCTACTTCTTGAATAAGCTCCCATGCTCTATTGGCAATATCCTCGGTTAGTTTTTCTACATAATGAGAACCAGCCCAAGGATCTACTGTTCGTGTTATTTGAGTTTCCTCTTGTAAATATATTTGTGTATTACGTGCAATTCGTGCAGAAAAATCAGTAGGTAAAGCAATAGCTTCATCTAAAGCATTGGTATGTAAAGATTGTGTTCCTCCAAAAGCTGCAGCCATAGCTTCTGTAATCGTTCTGGCTACATTATTAAACGGATCTTGTTCCGTTAAGCTCCATCCACTAGTTTGACAATGGGTACGGAGTGATAAAGATTTAGCATTCTTAGGATTAAATTGTTTTACCAATTTTGCCCATAACAATCGTCCAGCTCTCAGCTTGGCAATCTCTTGAAAATGATTCATCCCAATTCCCCAAAAGAAGGATAAACGTGGTGCAAAAATATCAATATCCATACCTGCTTCTATTCCCGTTCTGATATACTCTAATCCATCTGCTAAGGTGTATGCTAACTCAATTTCTGGAGTTGCACCAGCTTCTTGCATATGGTATCCTGAGATAGAAATACTATTAAATTTGGGCATATTCTTACTGGCATACTCAAAAATATCAGCAATAATTTTCATAGAAGGTTTCGGTGGATATATATAGGTATTCCGCACCATAAACTCCTTTAGAATATCGTTCTGTATTGTCCCAGACAATTTACTTATATCTGCATTTTGCTCTTGAGCTGCTACTATATAAAATGCCATTATTGGTAATACGGCACCATTCATCGTCATAGAAACCGACATTTTATCCAGAGGAATCTGATCAAATAATACTTTCATATCTTCTACCGAATCAATGGCAACACCTGCTTTCCCTACATCTCCTTGTACTCGTTCGTGATCTGAATCATAACCACGATGTGTGGCTAAATCAAAAGCTACTGATAAGCCTTTTTGTCCTGCTGCTAGATTTCGTCTATAAAAAGCATTACTTTCTTCGGCTGTAGAAAATCCTGCATATTGGCGAATCGTCCAAGGACGACGAACATACATAGTGCTATAAGGACCTCTTAAAAAAGGTGGTTTTCCTGCAGAAAAATTTTCATGCTTATAATTAGAAAGTGATTTTTTCTGAGTTTGAATCTGTATATTTTGAATATTCTTTCGTTCCATTCTAGTACTGATGAGTTGACAAAGTTACGATTATAAAGTGTAATCATTAAAATCTGGATTCTAGCTAACATATTTTATTAATTATACTAGCTATAATGTCTATATGTAAGTATTACATCTATTTTTATTTTACATCTGTAATTTTATTTAGTCATTTGTCATCTGTTTAACAAGTAAAGAATCAATTTAAAACTATAAATCAAAAATTATGTGTGGAATTTTAGGAATTATTGGAAATAGTTTTCCATTAAAAAAAGCAAAAGAATTATCAAAAAGAATGGCACATCGTGGTCCTAATGAAAGAGATATTCATCAAACAGAAAAAGGGTATATTTTAGCTCATGAACGCCTTTCCATTATTGACTTACACTCAGGAAGACAACCTATACAAGGTACTGGTACTGCCTATATGGTACATAATGGTGAAATATACAACCATCAAGAGTTACGAGAAACTATCTTAAAAGACCACCAATTTAGAACACATTCAGATTCTGAGGTTATCGTATATTTATATGAAGAATTTGGCTATGATTTCTTAGAACATTTAGATGGAGTTTTTGCATTTATTATAGTTGATGGAGATGATTTTATTATAGGTCGAGATCCTATTGGTGTAAAACCACTTTATTATGGTCAAGATACTGAAGGACGCTGGTTTTTTGCTTCAGAAATGAAAGTAATTGCCGACCAATGTGTAACGATGGAAGCCTTTCCTCCTGGACATATTTTCACCTCAAAATATGGATTACAACGCTATTACAAACCCACTTGGTTTGATGAAAAAGTAGCCACTAAAAAATTAGATTTAACTAAAATTAGAGAATCACTTATCGCAGCTACTAAAAAAAGACTAATGACTGATGTTCCTTTAGGTGTTTTGCTTTCTG
>JAOZLL010000106.1 GCA_029934835.1 Flavobacteriaceae bacterium
GGTGCAGCTGGTGTTAATATTATGGAGTTCTGTAAGCAGTTTAATGCTAGAACTCAGGACAAACAAGGGAAAATATTACCTGTGGTAATAAATGTTTACAAAGATAAATCATTTGATTTTGTTGTAAAAACTCCTCCTGCAGCTGTCCAAATATTAGAAGCAGCTAAAATCAAAAAAGGATCAGGAGAACCGAATAGAAATAAAGTAGCAACCGTTACTTGGGATCAACTAAGAACAATAGCTGAAGGAAAAATGGTAGATTTAAATGCGTTTACTGTTGAATCTGCAATGAAAATGATGGCAGGTACAGCTCGTTCTATGGGAATCAAAGTAAAAGGAACAGCTCCTCTTTAATTAATAAAGCATATTTTTAAAATGGCAAAATTAACTAAAAAACAAAAAGTAGCTTATTCCAAAGTTGATAATACTCAAGTTTTCTCACTAGATGAAGCAGCAAAATTACTAAAGGATGTTACTACTGTAAATTTTGACGCCACTGTTGAAATGGCAATAAATTTAGACGTAGATCCAAGAAAAGCTGATCAAATGGTAAGAGGAGTGGTTTCATTACCACACGGAACAGGTAAAGATGTAAAAGTCTTAGCTATAGTTACACCAGACAAAGAAGCAGAAGCAAAAGAAGCAGGTGCTGATTATGTCGGTTTAGATGAATACCTTCAGAAAATTAAAGAAGGTTGGACAGATGTTGACGTAATTGTTACCATGCCTAGTGTAATGGGGAAATTAGGACCACTCGGTAGAGTTTTAGGGCCTAGAGGTTTAATGCCTAACCCAAAAACAGGTACTGTAACAATGGAAATTGGAAAAGCAGTTGCTGCTGTAAAATCAGGTAAAATTGACTTCAAAGTTGATAAAACTGGTATTATTCATGCAGGAGTTGGAAAAGTTTCCTTTGACGCTAACAAGATTGCTGAAAATGCAAATGAATTATTACAAACCATCATTAAACTAAAACCTGCAAGTGCTAAAGGTGAATATATGAAAAGTGTATTCATGTCTAGTACAATGAGTCCTGGTATTGGTATTGATGTTAAGTCACTTTAAGTTCGTTAAAATCATAATCAAATGACAAGAGAAGAAAAATCACAAGTTATAGCCGATTTGACAACTGTCCTGACTGACAATAATATCATTTACTTGGCAGATATTTCAGGATTAGATGCTCAAAACACCTCTGATTTAAGAAGAGCCTGTTTTAAAGCAAACGTTAAACTATCGGTGGTTAAAAATACCTTGCTTGCAAAAGCAATGGAAAAATCAGATAAAGAGTTTGGTGAATTACCAGAAACTCTTAAAGGTAATACCTCATTATTAATTTCAGAAACTGGAAATGCACCAGCAAGAGTTATCAAAGATTTCAGAAAAAAATCTGAAAGGCCTGTTTTAAAAGGAGCTTTTATTGAAGAAGCAATATTTATAGGTGATGATCAACTTGATACGCTTGTAAGCATTAAGTCTAAAGAAGAATTAATTGGAGATATTATTATGTTATTACAATCACCAGCTAAAAATGTTATTTCAGCATTACAATCAGGTGGAAGTAAATTATCAGGTATCTTAAAAACATTATCTGAAAAACAAGAATAACACACACTAAATAAACTAATAAACAAAATTTTTAAAACAGATTAAAATGGCAGATTTAAAAGATTTCGCAGAACAATTAGTCAATCTTACTGTAAAAGAAGTTACAGAATTGGCAGATATTTTAAAAGAAGAATACGGTATTGAGCCAGCAGCAGCAGCTGTTGTAGCTGGACCTGTTGCAGGTGGCGCTGAAGGTGGTGCTGAAGAGCAAACAGAATTTGATGTTATCCTAACAGCAGCTGGACAATCTAAATTAGCTGTAGTGAAATTGGTGAAAGAATTAACAGGTCTTGGTTTGAAAGAAGCAAAAGGCGTTGTTGATAGTGCGCCAGCACCAATTAAAGAAGGTGTAACTAAAGATGAAGCAGAAGGCTTGAAAAAATCTTTAGAAGAAGCAGGAGCAGAAGTAGAGCTAAAATAAGCTTTCCTTCCCTGAAAACCTAAGGTTTAGGTCATTCGATAATACTATCGGAATGGCCTAAACCATTTTGCGTATATATTCGTTCTTTTCTAATTAAAACAAAAAATCCATTGGCAACTCATATAGCAACAGAAAGAATTAATTTTGCTACGGCACAATTACAAACTCCATATCCTGATTTTTTAGACATCCAAATTAAATCTTTTCAGGATTTTTTCCAATTACAAACTAAAGCCGATGAACGAGATAATGAAGGTTTATATAAAACCTTTTCTGAAATTTTCCCTATAACTGATACACGTAATCAGTTTGTGCTAGAATTTTTAGATTATTTTGTTGATCCACCACGCTATTCTATTCAAGAGTGTATTGAAAGAGGGTTGACCTACAGTGTTCCCTTAAAGGCACGTTTAAAATTATATTGTACCGATCCAGAACATGAAGATTTTGAAACAATTGTACAAGATGTTTATTTGGGGACTATCCCATATATGACAGATAGTGGGTCTTTTGTTATCAATGGTGCCGAACGTGTTATCGTTTCTCAACTACACCGTTCCCCTGGAGTGTTTTTTGGACAATCTTTCCATGCTAATGGTACCAAGTTGTATTCTGCAAGAGTAATTCCTTTTAAAGGTTCTTGGATCGAATTTGCAACAGATATCAATCAAGTAATGTATGCTTATATTGATAGAAAGAAAAAATTACCCGTTACTACTTTATTCCGTGCGATAGGATATGAACGCGATAAAGATATATTAGAAATATTTGATTTAGCTGAAGAAATAAAAGTTTCTAAAGCAGGTCTAAAAAGAGTTTTAGGAAGAAAAACAGCCGCACGTATTTTAAAGACATGGTTTGAAGACTTTGTTGATGAAGATACCGGCGAAGTAGTATCAATTGAAAGAAATGAAATCGTTTTTGATAGAGATACTGTTTTAGAAAAAGAACATATTGATGAAATTATTGAATCAGGTTCAAAAACAATTCTTTTACATAAAGAAGACAATTTGCTAGCTGATTATGCAATTATCCACAATACACTACAAAAAGATCCAACAAACTCAGAGGTTGAGGCTGTTGAACATATATATAGACAATTACGTAATGCAGAACCGCCAGATTATGATACTGCAAAAGGTATTATTGATAAATTGTTCTTCTCTGAACAACGTTATAAATTAGGTGAAGTAGGTCGTTACCGAATGAATAAAAAGTTAAACCTTGATGTTGATATTAATCAACAAGTTTTAACTAAATTAGATATTACCACAATAATAAAATATTTAATAGAATTAATTAATTCTAAAGCTGAAGTTGATGATATTGATCACTTGTCAAACCGTCGTGTACGTACAGTAGGAGAACAATTAGCAAACCAATTTGGTGTTGGCTTGTCTCGTATGGCTCGTACTATTCGTGAACGTATGAATGTTCGTGACAATGAGGTCTTTACGCCAATTGATTTGATTAATGCAAAAACATTATCATCTGTAATAAATTCATTTTTTGGGACAAACCAATTGTCTCAATTTATGGATCAAACAAATCCTTTAGCAGAAATAACACACAAACGTCGTCTATCTGCACTAGGACCTGGAGGTCTTTCTAGAGAAAGAGCTGGATTTGAGGTTCGTGATGTTCACTTTACACACTATGGTAGATTATGTCCGATTGAAACCCCTGAGGGACCAAATATTGGATTGATATCTTCTTTATCAGTTTATGCTAAAGTAAATAATTTAGGATTCATTGAAACACCTTATAGAAAGGTTGAAAGTGGTATTGTTGATACCAAAAATGAACCAACCTACTTAAGTGCAGAGGAAGAAGAAGGGATGAAAATCGCTCAATCAAATTTAGTTCTAGATAAGAATAATAAATTTATTGATTCACGTATAACTGCACGTGAAGAAGGAGATTTTCCTGTAGTTGGGCCAGAAGACGTTAATTATATGGACGTTTCTCCAAATCAGATTGCATCTATTTCTGCATCTTTAGTTCCATTCTTAGAGCATGATGATGCCAACCGTGCCTTAATGGGATCAAATATGATGCGTCAAGCAGTACCACTTTTAAAACCAGAAGCTCCAATTGTTGGTACAGGTCTTGAAAGACGGGTTGCAAAAGATTCACGTATTTTAATAAATGCTGAGGATAACGGAGTTGTCGAATATGTTGATTCTCAAAAAATAACTATAAAATATGATCGCTCAGATGCGATACGTTCGGTAAGTTTTGATCCAGATGAGATTACTTATAACTTAATTAAGTTCCGTAAAACGAATCAAAGTACAACTATTAACCTAAAACCAATTGTTAAGAAAGGTGATAGAGTTGAGCAAGGTCAAGTACTTTGTGAAGGATATGCTACTGAAAAAGGCGAGTTAGCATTGGGTCGTAATATGAAAGTTGCATTTATGCCTTGGAAAGGGTTTAACTTTGAGGATGCGATTGTAATTTCAGAAAGAGTAGTTCGTGAAGATATTTTTACATCAATTCATATTGATGAATATTCTTTAGATGTTCGTGATACAAAATTAGGAACTGAAGAATTGACCAATGATATTCCAAATGTTAGCGAAGAAGCAACCAAAGATTTGGATGAAAATGGAATGATTCGCATTGGTGTCGAAGTAAAACCAGGAGATATTCTTATTGGTAAAATTACTCCTAAAGGAGAATCAGATCCAACTCCTGAAGAAAAATTACTACGTGCAATTTTTGGAGATAAAGCTGGTGATGTAAAAGATGCATCTCTAAAAGCATCACCTTCATTACGTGGAGTTGTAGTAAATAAAAAACTTTTCCAAATAGCCGTTAAAGATAAAACAAAACGAGCAAAAGATAAAGTTGATATAGCCAAGTTAGAAGTTGCTTTTGAAACTAAATTCACTGATTTAAAAGATCGCTTAATTGAGAAACTATTTAAATTAGTAAATGGTAAGACTTGTCAAGGAGTTCAAAATGATTTAGGTGAGGATATTTTACCAAAAGGTAAAAAATTCACTCTAAAAATGTTAGGTACAGTAGTTGATTATGATCACTTAACTAAAGGTATATGGACTACTGATAAAGAATTGAATGGTTTAATATCTGAGTTAATACATAACTATAAAATAAAATTAAACGATTTACAAGGTAATTTACGTCGTGATAAATTTACAATTTCTGTTGGTGATGAATTATCAAAAGGTATTGTGAAATTAGCCAAGGTTTATATCGCTAAAAAACGAAAATTAAAAGTAGGTGATAAAATGGCTGGTCGTCACGGTAATAAAGGTATTGTTGCCCGTATTGTTCGTGAAGAAGATTTACCTTTCTTAGAAGATGGAACACCAGTTGATATAGTTTTAAATCCACTTGGAGTACCTTCTCGTATGAATATTGGTCAGATCTATGAAACAGTTCTTGGTTGGGCTGGACAAAAAACAGGTGAGAAATTTGCAACACCAATTTTTGATGGTGCTTCACTAGATCAGATTAATGAAATAACTGATAATGCAGGTGTACCAAGATTTGGTCATACTTATCTATATGACGGAGGAACAGGTGAACGATTTGATCAACCTGCAACCGTAGGTGTTATTTATATGATTAAGTTAGGACACATGATTGAAGATAAAATGCATGCTCGTTCTATTGGACCTTACTCACTTATTACCCAACAACCATTGGGTGGTAAAGCACAATTTGGTGGTCAAAGATTTGGTGAGATGGAAGTATGGGCACTTGAGGCCTATGGTGCTTCTAGTATCTTACGCGAAATCTTAACCGTTAAATCAGATGATGTAATGGGTAGAGCTAAGACCTATGAAGCAATCGTAAAAG
>JAOZLL010000012.1 GCA_029934835.1 Flavobacteriaceae bacterium
GCAATAGGCAATAGGCAATAGGCAATAGGCAATAGGCAATAGGCAATAGGCAATAAAAAAATAAGAAATGGAAAACAACAATTATTATGCAGTAATCATGGCAGGTGGAGTTGGCTCTCGATTTTGGCCTGTGAGCACACCTGATAATCCAAAGCAATTTCATGATATGTTGGGAACGGGAAAATCACTTTTACAACAAACTTTTCATCGTTTGCAAACTTTAATCCCAAATGACAATATATTAATTTCGACTAATAATCGTTATAAAGATTTAGTACAAAAACAATTACCTGAAGTAAGAGATCTACAATTAATTTTAGAGCCTGCCATGCGAAATACAGCACCTGCAATTTTGTATTCTGCTTTAAAAATCTACCAAAAAAATCCTGATGCACTAATTTTAATTGCGCCAAGTGATCATTGGATTGATAAAGAACCTACATTTATTACTGATTTGGAAACTGCCTTTACAGCTTGTGAGTCTCAAGATATTTTGATGACTTTAGGTATACAACCTACACACCCTAATACGGGTTATGGCTATATACAGTTTGAAGGTAAAAAATCGGCTATTAAAACAGTAAAACAATTTACTGAAAAACCTGATTTAGAAACGGCAAAACAATTTTTAGCAAGTGGTGATTACCTCTGGAATGCAGGTATTTTTGTTTGGTCTGCTAAAAGTATTCTCAAAGCATTTCAAACACATCTACCAACACTATATACGCTGTTTGAAAAAGGAAACAAAGTATGGAATACTAATTTTGAGGATGATTTTATTCGTGATACCTATCCAAAATCTGAAAATGTATCCATTGATTATGGAATACTTGAAAAGTCAGATAATGTAAAAGTCTTACCTGTTGATATTGGATGGAATGACCTTGGAACTTGGGGTGCTTTGCATCAAAAGCTAGAGAAAGATGCTCAGCAAAATGCCGTAGTAAATGCAGAGAGTTATTTCACTGATGCCTCAGGAAATATGATTCGTACCAAAAAAGGACAAAAAGTAGTCATAAAAGGCTTACAAAATTTTATCGTTGTTGAAAATGATGGAATTTTAGTAATTTTACCTAAAGATGATGAACAGGCGATTAAAGAATTGTCTCAATTAGGCAAAAAGTAGTTGGCTGTTGGCAAAATAAGTAATCTCTAATATATGAATCCAATTATCAAAAATATTTTAGCACTCATTTTAGGTTTGGTGATTGGCAGTGCCGTGAATATGGGAGTTATTATGATTAGTGGTTCTATTATTCCACCGCCAGATGGAGCTGATGTTACCACCATGGATGGTTTAAAAGAATCAATTCATCTATTTCAACCCAAACATTTTATTTTTCCTTTTTTAGCTCATGCACTTGGTACTTTTATTGGTGCAATTGTAGCTGCTTTTATTGCGACAACTCATAAAATGAAATTCGCCCTTGCTATTGGAGTTTTCTTTTTAATTGGAGGTATTGTAAATATAGTAATGCTACTAAGTCCAACTTGGTTTATTGTTTTAGATCTAGTAGGAGCCTATATCCCTATGGCTTGGTTAGGATGGAAAATAACTCAGAGAAATCAAAAGTATAATTAAAAAAAATATGGCTAAGCTCACTGATAAAACAAAAGAACAAGAAACCCTAGCTCAAGAACCTAAACTTAATATTAAAGAGTATTTATCTAAATTTTTTGATATAAAAAAAGGAACTAATAAAGCAGGAACCATCCAAGATATTAAAGATGGTATTTCTATAAGAGGACATACTGCTTGGATTCTTATTTTTTCAATTATCATAGCTTCTATAGGATTAAATATAAGTTCAAGCGCTGTGGTAATTGGTGCCATGCTTATTGCTCCACTTATGGGTCCAATTTTAGGAGTTGGACTTTCAATTGCTATTAATGATACAGAAACTCTTAAAAAATCCTTGATAAATTTAGGTGCCATGGTTGCGATTAGTTTGGTGACATCTTTTTTATTTTTTAGTATTCCTCTTTTTCAAGATCTAACACCCGAATTACTCGCACGAACAAAACCCGATTTACGTGATGTTCTGATTGCAATCGCTGGTGGATTTGCTTTAATTGTATCTCTCAGCAGACGCAAAGAAATGACCAATACCCTTGCGGGTGTCGCTATTGCAACAGCTCTGATGCCACCCATGTGTACTGCAGGTTATGGATTAGCTATCGGAAATATTGATTATTTTCTGGGTGCGATGTTTTTGTTTATTATTAACTCCACTTATATTGCATTAGCCACTTTTGTTATTCTTAAATTTTTACGCTTTAGAAATGTCAAACAAATAGACTCAACAAAGAAAAAAAACATTGCACGTTTGGCATCAGGAGTCGCTCTTATCTTGTTACTAGGTAGTGTTTATACATTTTATGGGTTAGTACAAGAAAATAAATTCACCAAAAAAGCCAGCACTTTTGTCGAATATTTAAAAAATGAAGGCTTCAGTATAATTGACAAAGACGTTGATGATTTTGACTTTAATAATAAAAGTATTACAGTAACCATTTTTGGAAAGAATGTAACTCCCGAAGAACAAATCATTTGGAAAGAGAAATTAGTAAAATTAGGACTTCCAGAAACTAAACTATTAATTCATCAAGGAAAAGACAATTCAGAAATGATTGAGGAAGTAAAACAACTCCGTCTTACTTACGCAGATCAATTGAAATTCATCAATAACCGTGATGCCACCATAAAGGATAAAGATGAATTAATCGCTGACTTAAAATTACGTCTGAAGGAGTTTCCTTTTGTTCAAATTAGTCGAGAAGCTAAAATAAACTACTCTGGTTTGCAATCTATTAGCTATGCCAATAAAATAAGTACCGATTTTAATCAGATAGATACTATTACCGTATTTACAACAAAATGGTATGATTCTGTTCCAAAAACGGATGAGCAGTTTATCAAATTACAACTTTGGTTAAAAACTAGATTGAAATTAGATACTTTGGTAGTAACAAAATAGATTTACCGTTAATACATTGAGACACTAATAAATAGAATTGATGAATTTATTTGAATATTTTTTATAATTACAAAACCTTTGTGTCTTTGTGACTTAGTGGTAAAATATTACAATCTTTCAGCACTACGAATAGCACTCAACAAAGCCTCTGCATATTTATGATTCTCAACCACTTTTTCTAAAGCTTCTACTGGGAAAATTCCTGATTCTTTTAACCAATGAGACACAGCACTTAAAGCCGCTCCTTTTTTACCAGCAACTTTTACGAAATCTCTAGTTTTAGAGCTATGATTTACTCTAATTTTTGCATCTACAAAAACTGTAGCCTCTTCTGATACACGAGCACTAACTTTATTCCATCCATCATCTGTTACGACCAACATAACATTAGGTTTTTCTAGCCCTGTAAAATGTATTTTTTCTTTCGACAAAATTACTTCTGCTACTGAAAAACCTGTTCCAACGGTTATAGGATATTCTCCCTTCATAGAGACATGTAAACCCGCAAGCATACCTGCTTGCGCCAACATTACGGCAGCAGATTGCACACCACCACCAGCAGAACCAGCTATAACTACTCCTATTCTATTTTTATAATTAGAAGGAAATTGCGCACTAAGACCATCTATATTCTTAAATAAAGATTTTGTCTTTCTAACTCGTGTAAAACCAATACGTCTGTCATTAACTAATCGCTCTTCATCAACCGTATAATACTGAAATTCTGACATTTTTTTCATACTATATGAAGTACACAAACTCGTCATTTCAACTAAAGAAAATCCAGGAGTTCCAATTGCTTCTTTAAGTACCTCATTAAAATGCTTCATATCATTTACACGAATACTAAATGCAGCACCAGCTTTATGGGCTAAACTAACAATATCATAAGGCTCAGCATTATCAGCACTTTGTTTGTAATCCTTAAAATGATTGGTAGATAAACCACTCACTTGACCGCCTGTCATTCCAAAAAGTAAATTATTAAACACAACCAAGGTCAAATCAATATTCCGACGTGAAGCTTCCAAAATATGCTGCAAGCCTATTGTGGCACCACCATCACCTTGTATTACAATAACTTTCTTCTTAGAGTTGTTCAAACCTAGTGCAACTCCAACTCCTAAAGCAGGAGAACGACCATGTAAACCATGTATAGTATGTGATGCAAATAACGGATCTACTAATCCTGAACAGCCTATATCACTAACCATTACCACATCCTTAGTACCATAACCTAAATCCTGTAACGCCTTTGTGATACTTCTTGTATTTACAATATGTCCACATCCAGGACAAAATGGCATTTTTGCTTTTGTTAGTATTTTTTCTGCTTCCATAAGTTAGAATCTATTTAAAATTAACCATTTTCTCAATCTCAGATGGCTCTATCATACTTCCAAATTTATTAACCATTTTATATTTTGAAGAGGTTCTTTTTCCTACTAATAACTGTTTATACTGACCAGTAAGGTTTTCCTCGGCAAACGTAACCGTTTCATAAGAATCAATGATATCATAAATTGCTTGAGGAACAGGTAATATTGTTTTGACTATCAGTAGAGATACTTTTTTATTAGACGCTCTAAGATTCTTTATAGCATCACGGGCAGTATCTGCAGTAATACCCCAAGAGACGATTAAATCTTTAGCGCCATCTTCAGCATCTAATTCATAAAACGAGAATTCATCAACTCTCAAGTTTAATTTATCACGAAGTCTTATGGTATTTTGCATGCTTTCTGGTGATCCTTTATGAATTAAACCATCAGCAGCATGAGTTGAAGAATTCAAACGTACTTGATATTGTTTATTTCCTAATGGATAAAAGGTAGGCACCATGTCTTTACCAGCTTTATAGGGCTGATAAGGAGGCTCAAAATCTTTGGGTGTTCTATCTACTTTCTTTAATTTTTCTAAAGAATTTATATCAAAACTTTTTTGTGTCATTACCATCTCTTTGGAGGTCAATATAACAACAGGAGTTCTAAATTTAATAGCTGTTTTCACCGCTTCGCGAGATAAAGTCCAAGCATCATTAAAATTTGATGGTGAAAAAATAGGTAACGAAAATCCTCCAGAGATTACTCCTTCTAAAAACTTTAAATCACCTTGCGCTCCAGTTGTAGCCGAACCTGTACTTGGGCCTAAGCGTTGAACCAACACAATAACCATGGGTAACTCCATCATAAATGCCATATTTAGCGACTCTGTCATAAGAGCTAAACCTGGAAATGAAGTTGCAGTAACCGGTAATTTTCCAGCTGCTGCATAACCTGCCATCCATTGTAAAACAGAAATCTCATCTGGTCCTGCTAAAAACTCAGGAAAACGTTCTTTAGAATAGGAATAAAATAAATTAGAAGGTGTAATAGGGTAACCTACAAACACATCTGCACCTGATTGCACGAGAGCTTCTGTCATAATTTTTGAAGCATCAATCAGCACTTTTTTTGAAGTAGTTGTTTTCAAAAGAATTTACTTTTAAAATTGAAGTTACAAATGTAAATCTAAGTTTTGAAATGGAAATGTATTTAGCCGTTTTTTTTTTATCATACAAACTACTATCATACTTACAAAATTGTTACCTTTGGTAAGGTAATTGTATTTATTCCTTTATTGGAAATAATTAAAAAAACTAACTCCTAAATTCAAGACTCAAAAAATGAAAAAAGGAATACAACTTCTTTTATTAATTACAGTATTCAATTGTACAACAAACGACTATAAAAATAAACTTATCGGAGATTGGTATCTTGAAAAAAAACCAGAAATTGGATTACATTTTTCTATAGATTCACTTTTAATACATAGTATTCCACTTAGAACAAAACAAACTTGGAGAGCTGATGAATCGAATATTTATTTGCAGAATATAACAGATTTAAACTTTAATCAACTTGATGAGAAGTTCTTAAGTAATCATTTTATTTATACTTCAAGTATAAACCTTGATACTTTGCGATGGACTTCAAAGAAAGATAGTACAAAGAAAATTTATAAATTTATTCGAATAAAAAATAGATTTGAACATTTTCAAAAAGTAATTAGACTACGAATTGATTTACCAAAAAGTAAAAAGAATTTATTACCAATTAACATCAAATATAATAAACCTCATTTATTCATTGCTTTAGATCATGATAGATTAAAGATAAAGAATAATAATCAATTCTTAACAGTAGAATATCTACGATATTTTGTTTATTCTTTAAGGGAGAAAATAGGCGAAAATGAATTTGAAAGTAAATTTGTATTTAATTTATTAGCCGATAAAAATGTAACTGAATTACAATTGGATACAATAAAAAAAGTATTAAAAATAGCAGGAATAAAAAGAATATTTAGAGTTTTTAAGAATGAAAGTATTGATTATAATGATAATTTAAAATGGTATGGTATGTATGAAAAATAACTATTGCTAGCAATACCCAAAATCCATTGTGACAAATGGCTTCTTCATAGTTAATTTTGTATCTGTAAACACACCAATTTTTTGGGTTTGGACAAATTGTAATAAAACCCACAAGGTATTTTTAGTTCAACTGGACTCACGTTTATACATTCTTAATAGAAATAATCTTAGCCGCAATACTTACCGCAATTTCTGCAGGTGTTTTACTATTGATAGCAATACCTATTGGAGCATCAGCTTTTAAGAGTTTTTCTTTATCACATCCATCAGCAATCATGGTTTTAAACATGGCACTAATTTTTGCCTTGCTTCCTAGCAAACCTATATATTTATAGTTGTTGGGTAATAGCTTGCTGAAAATTAGTCTATCCGCATGATAACCATGTGTTAAAATTACAATATAGGTGTTTTCACCTGTACGAATATAATTAGCAATATCTTTATAATCAATAATCTTTTTGTGTGCTGAAAAATTGTTTTCCTCAAAGGTGTTTAAGTTTTTTCGATCATCAAACATGGTTACCTCAAAATCTAAGGTTTCAAAGAGTTTGGCTGTGGCTAAACCTACATGTCCACCACCAACGAGATAGATATATGATTTTCGGTTGACCTTTTCTTTATATTCCCAAGAATTTAGTTTGGTCTGTAAAAAAATAAAATCATTATCTTGATTGGTATTAATAGCTAACTCAAATGTACTATCGGTAATGGTTAAAACACCTCTGTCCTCTTTGATTATAGTTTTAATTGTAGGAATATGACTCTTATCCATCGGATAAAATAAAACCAATTGCTCACCGGCACAAATCATTCCTGAACTGTCGGTTTCATCGTCTCGGTGAATTTGATTTTGAAAAAAAGGAAGCACTACTTCTTTCTTTAAAAGTTCTTTTGCTGTTTCAGCCAAACTAAATTCCGTACGTCCACCACCAATAGAGCCATAGAGATAATCATCGGCTGAAACCATCATTTTAAAACCTTGTTTGCCAGGTGAGCTCCCATGATGTGAAACAACCAAAAGCAAGATTACTTCTTGGTTTTCTTGAAGTTTTTTAAGCATGTTTTTCCAGAATACCATCAAAAAATATTTAGTCTATTTTATTATTATGTACAGCTGTAAATGTATAAAAAAAAATTCCCCATCAGTTGATAGGGAATTAGTTTTTTTATAAAATGATATTCTGGTTAATCGAAATACTCAATAATCATATAAAAAATCTACACATGATGACCCCATTTAACATATACAACTAATAAATGAGTATTAATACATACATTACATGAATAAGGATTGTATAGTATCATATCTCCAGCAACTACAATATCAACAATATGAGTTGTCTCCCCTAAATCACTTGCTTTGTCAACTAAAAAACACGAAATTTTATCTCGAAGTATTGTTGCATCATAAGACGAAATATCACTTTCTAAATAATCATGAGTCCAACCTTCTGGATAATTTTCATCGGGATGAACACCATCTGCAATATAGTACACATTATAATAAGAATTCCTAACTGACATATGATAGGGTAAACCTGTTTCTGGGTTTATTGGATTATCAGGTGCTACAGCTGGCAACAATCCATTACCGTAACTCCCTGTAGTATACCTATTACCCCATAAAACGTAAGTCAATTCTTTTGCAATATCATTGCTAGGATACTCACCCCACGATTGTGCCCAATTATAGCTTGATGGGTTCATATAAACATTTGGAACATCAACAAAAAAACTAGTTGAATCTGAAATATCTTGTATACTGAACATACTTAAATCACAATCACTTGATAAATCAGGAAAATATACCGATTCTTCTAATGAAAGATTATTTGACATTCTACTATTTGACAAATCTAATGAGGATCGTTCTTTTAACTCAATGTTTTCTTCAGTCATACAACTAAAAGATAATACTAATAAGGCTAATAAATAAGTTAGTTTTTTCATAATGGTATATTAATTTTATATTCTTTAATCGAAATCTTGATTTACACCAATATTGGCTTTTTGCACATTTATAACTTCATTTGTGTCTTCATTTACAACAAAAGCCACAATAGATAGGTTGTTATTATCCACAACTTCATCAGGTATAATTTTACTAAGATTAACTGTGTATATATCACCAGCCTCTGTGTCACTTGATGGTATTATATCTCCAAAATCGTCGGTAAATGATAGCCATAATACATGTTTATGAATAAAATTGGAAAATGACTCTGTTGGTGTGCTATCAGTATAATACTTATACTGAGCACTTCCTGTATATACAAGATTATCTTCTAGTAGATAGACTACTAGTTTTAGATTATTAGAGTAAGTAATATCATAGCCTACTTTTACAGATACGTTGACTGAACTACCACTTATATTAGAGTCTATCCCTAATCCTAAACCGACTGGTATATCTAAATAGTTTTGCAGTTGATTAAACGTATAATAAATTCCATTTCCTTGAGAACTTTGATTCCATTCATGAATTCTATTAATTCGACCTGCTGGATAACCACTTACTCCAAATTCTGATGCTAACGCTGACTCATTTGCATACACCATTGGATCACCATTATGAATTGCCACTGGAACAACATCATCTGATGCTACTAATGCATCATCAATTGATTCTGCCATATACCAACACCATCCACACCATGTTCCTGTATAATCTTCTACTAATACCTTTGTAGTATGTGTTGGAGTAGCTGATACAACAGTTTCAGTATCTCCATCAATTCCATCATAGGTTGCTGTTATATTAAAAGTTCCAACAGTAGTTATTTCATATGTATTACCTGTTATTGTTGTTCCGTTTACTGAAAATATTGAAACATTAGTCAAATCTCTACCTAAGTTATCAATAGCATTGAAAACAGCTGTCTCTCCGACAAGATAGCCCGCTCTATCAGTTGAAACATCAAGGCTTGTAAATCCAACAGTAGCTGTTACTGTAATCGTTAGAGAAATAATTGCATTATCACCTATAACAGCATAAACTTCATAATCTCCAGCTAGTTCAGGATCAAACTCATCATCATCAATCTCAACATCATTTACAAAAAATGTAGATATGCTTGTGTAATCTGTTCCATTGCTCCCTGTTGCTGTAAATTCAAAAGCCTCCATCTCTATATAAGTTGATGTAGGATTAGCCGTAACAGCTAAGTCAATTGTTGTTGCATTAACCGTAATTGTTGGTGATGTTAAATTTCCTTTAACAGCATAAACCTCTGTCGTTCCACTATGTGTAGGTACATGATAATTGTTGTTAATTTCTTGACCATCAACAAAAATATCACATTGAGAAGTATACGTAATTCCATCGTTACCTCTTACTCTAAAAACGAATGACTCTATTCCTGCTATTTTATTGTCTTCCAAGACAGTTAAAGTAATTGAGCTTAAGCCGTCTCCACCATCATCATCACCAGTATCTTTTTTACAGGAGTTTACCACCAACAATGGCAACAGAAGTAATAAATAAAATAATTTTTTCATTTTGTTATATATTTAGTATTAATAAATACTAGAATAAAATACTATCCTAGTCTTGGGTTTAATTTATTCGAAATTTTGTACTTCACCAATAGCGGCCTCTCGTACATTAATAACTTCATTTGTATCAGCATTCACCACAAATGTTACCAAATGTAAATTAGCTGAATCTTGTATTGAAGTTGGTAAATTTTCATTTAATTGTAATAGATAAATAGTGTTCTCTACAGCTTGATCTACTGGAATTGTATTTCCTAAATGATTTGTATAGATTGCTCTTAAAACATCATTATGTTCAAAGTCAACCAATACAGCATCTCCACCAAAATAATTAGTGTAGTTTTCTTGATCTTGGATTAAGCCACTTTCTACTAAATAAACGACCAATTTTATAGGCTCCGTAATTGTTTCAGCAAACTCAACTTGGTTTGATATACTAATTGTATTCCCAACTAAAGTAGATGAAATGGCAACGCCTAGTGGTGCTAATCCCGTAAAATTAACAGCTTCAGCTATATTATCAGGCTCTGGTGCTGTCCATTTATGAATTCTATTTAATCTTGCATTAGGATAACTCGCTATTCCAAATTCATCATTTACTGTGATTGCTCCGTCAAATGAATAGCTATCAGAAATATGTATTGCAACTGAAACAACTCTATCTGTTTGTTCTTTTACCTGTTCTATGGCGTAACTTACACGTGGACAATTTCCACACCAAGTTCCTGTATAGTCTTCAATTAAAACATTTTTTTTATAACCATCTGAACCAAATACACTAATAGGTTCACTTTCAATATTATTATAAAAAGCTTGAACTGTATATTCTTTAGGATTTATGTCTGTTACAAATACATTACCTTCAATAACAACACCATCTACCTTAAAAAAAGATTCACTCGTAACAACAGTACTATTATTTGCTTTTACTTGAAATACAAAACTATCTCCTTTTAAAATAACTTGTGGTTGCCCATCATGTGTTATTTCTATAGCAGTAATCTCCATTATATCTTCTGTATTACATGAAAACATGCTTACTATAACTATTCCAGATATTAAAAATTTATAAAACTGTGAGATATTCATTTTTTTGGTATACAAATTGATATTATACTAAAAAGAACGGCAAATATAACATCATTTATTATATTTGCAATCAATTCTTAATTTTTAACTAAATTATTTAATAGTATTATATTAATCCCAAAATATTTAAAACTTTGAAAAAAACAATAGTATTTATTTTAGCTTTTTTTATATCATTCTTATTTTATTCTCAAACAGCATTACCAGATATTCAGTTAAAAAATATAGATGGTAAAACTGTTTCTATACTAGAGCTTAGCAAAGATAAAGTAATCGTCTTTGATTTCTGGGCGACTTGGTGTGTTCCTTGTATTAATGAATTAGATGCCATTTCGGATGAATATGAAGACCTACAAGACGAATTTAACTTTGAACTAATTGCAGTATCAATTGACGATGCACGTACAAAATCACGAGTTAAACCCATGATTAACGGAAAAGGTTGGGATTATGAGATTTTATTAGACTCTAATCAAAAATTAAAACGTGCCTTGAATATCTCTTCAGTTCCTTATGTAATTATCATGAAAAATGGAAAAGTAGTCTATACACACTCCGGTTATACACCTGGAGCAGAACAAGAACTTTACGAAAAGTTTCAATCATTTCAATAACGGTTTTTCAACTAATTCAATATGACATTACGTAATTTTCAGCTTATAATCGCTCTACTAGTTACAACTACAATTATTGCGCAGAATAATCAAACTTTCAGCATTGGGATTGAATCAAATTCGCAGTATTATATTGATGACGATGTAACTGGTGATTTTACAGAAGACGATAATTTTAGATCTAACAATTACATAAAACTAGATTATGGAATTAAAGACTTTTCTTTTGGTCTACAATTAGAAGGCTATGCACCACAATCTCTTTTAAACTATTCTCCAAAATATGATTCACCAATTAACATTGGAACTTATTTTGCCTCGTATTCTCGTGAGAAATGGAGTGTTACGCTGGGTTATTTTTATGAGCAATTTGGTAGTGGTCTCTTGTTGCGCTCATGGGAAGATAGACAATTGGGTATTAACAATGCCATTAGAGGTGCAAAACTGACTTTTAGACCCAATGATAAAATCTCCATTACCAGTCTTTATGGTAAACAACGCGTTGGTTTTGAAGTTTCAAACGGTCAACTCGTAGGACTAGATGGTAATTTTGATCTATCATCAATTCTGTCTCATGATAACACTTCATTGCAACTTGGTCTTAGTTATTTAGGACGTTATGAAGATATCTCATCAAGTAACCCAGATTTTGATCCTTTAACTCATGCACTTTCTGGACGTATTCAATTTTCTAAAGGTAATTTTTATGCAGATGTTGAAAGTGTTTTAAAAAATAAAGATGCCCTTGTTGAAGACGGACTAGTCAATGATGACAAACTATTCTATGGAAATGCGTTCTTACTTAACATGGGTTATTCAAAAAAAGGTTTTGGTTTGACTGGTACTTTTCGTCGAATGGAGAATATGAATTTTTATTCGGATAGAGATGCAGCAGGAAACACTTTTAATGAACAAATAATTAATTATATCCCAAGCCTAACCAAGCAACACGATTATGGGCTTACTAATATTTATGTCTACCAAGCACAATCAGGGCTAAGTTTTATTAATCCATTTTTAAAAGCTGGTGAAATAGGTGGACAAGTTGATCTTTACTATAAATTTAAAAAAGAAAGTCTTCTCGGAGGAAAATATGGCACTAAAATAGCCTTTAATGTTTCAAGTTGGTACGGACTTGGAGCAGAATTTAACGCTGATTATCAACGTGTGGAAGTAGGAATACTTGATATTGGAGAACGTTATTTTACCGATCATAATATTGAAATCAGAAAGAAGCTTTCTAAAAAAGTTTCAGGAATATTGATGTACAGTAGTTTGTATTATAACAAAAAATATATTGAAGAAAAATCAGGTGATGTACGAGCAAATACATTAGTAGCTGAAACGACATATAAATTTACTTCAAAAAAGTCTATTAGAATTGAAGCACAACATCTTTGGACTAAAGATGATAAAAAAAATTGGGTAGCTGGAACTACTGAGTTTAATATCAACAGTCATCTGTCTTTCTTTGCAACTGATATGTATAATTATGGAAATGATGCTATAGATCACCAAAATCATTATTACAATTTTGGTGGTAGTTATTCTAAAAACAGAAGTCGTTTTGCTTTGAGTTATGGAAGGCAACGTGGTGGATTATTATGTGTTGGAGGTGTATGCAGAGAAGTACCAGCTGCCACAGGATTCACCTTTAATCTAAGTACTTCTTTTTAAAAAAATCTTTAATTTGTAAAATAAATTTAACTTGCAGCAGTTATTTAACTTTAAATATCCATTATAATTTTAAACTTATCAAAACCATGATCTCAACAAAATTCTTTTTAAAAAAATCAATCTTAGTTCTACTTCTTTTTGCTTTCGCATTTACATCTTGTACTAAAGACGACGACGATGATGATACAACTACAGCATTTACCATATTAAAAGCAGATGGTAGTACAATGGCAAACAACGAAACTTTTACCTATACAACATCTGGAGACACATCAACTTTAAAACTTCGTGTTAAGAATAATTCTACAACTGATGCATTATTGATGAGAATTAAACTAATAAGCATGACAAATGCTAATGGTAGTTTTATGCAAGTATGTGGTGGCGGTGTCTGTATGACAAACGTTAGTGTTAATGGATTATATCCAAATGTTCCCATAACAGTTGCTTCTGGACAAACTACTGGAATAAATAACATTAGCTTTCATATTTCTAATATGGGTATTGCCCCAGAAAATACTTATACTTTCCAATTTCAAGAACAAGATGCTTCAGGAGCAGTAATAGGAACACCAGTAAAATTTACTTATGTATATAATCCATAGAAATTTCACTATATAATTTATAAAATAGCTATCATTAAAAAAATGATGGCTATTTTTTTTCAATCAAATCTAATTTTTCAGCAAAATACTCACAAAAATCACGCATAGTAGCGGTCATTTTATCATCGTTTGTAGCCCGTTGAAAAGTATCAGTCATGGACAATAAGGTTTGGTAAAAGAAATGTTTCATTTCATCAACTGGCATATCTTTGGTCCAAAGATCCATTTTTAATGTTTCTTTCTTTTTAGAATCCCAAACTGAAATCATAAATGCTTTGGTTTCTTCTGCTGAAATTCCACCATCTTGAGCCGACCATTGTAACATTTCTGGAATTTTATTCTCATCTAAATGTACTTTAAAAGTAATCTCAGAAGTATGTTTTATTGCCATTATCGTTTGGGTTTATAATTCGATTTTATAAAAATTTCTTCGGGAGTAGTTCCAATTAATTCGGGCAAAGGTACTACATATTTCTGCATGTAAGCTTTTACAATTTGATAGCCCAACCACTGACCTATTCGTCCTGGACTTTCGTTATCAGAAACCAAATAGAACTTAGAAAAAGGTGCTGGATCTAAAAAACGAAGTTTCAATTCCTTATCTGTGCTATATAGATATTCTTTTTCAACAAAAAATTTCCAGATTTCTTCTTCATTTTCTTGTGACCACTTTAATTGTTCTTCTGTATAATTTAAGAGCAATGCTTCTGATACATCTGGTAAAAATGCATTCATAGTATAATAGAGCTTTCCTGCTGCTATCATCCTATCAATAAAAACTCTTTGAGGAATCTTAGGTTGTGTTTCTTTTGCGATTGCTTTGGCAACTTGAAAAGGTAATTGCTCTTTATCAAAATTACTATTTAAATAATGTGGATAATTTGCATAAAAAAAGTTTGATTTTCCCAAATAAGTATCTAATGAAATTAAGAGTAAAGAATCTGCATAAATCATTTGGTTTTCCATATCTAAATTTGAAACCAATGTAATCACTTTTGGCGCCTTAAAAGTAGGATAATGATAGGTTACTCGTTTAAAAATATCCGTTAGCTCCATTTCTTCTTGTTGGAAATCCCCAAATACATTTTGAACTTCATGAAAAAGCACTTGTGATAATGAATCGTTTTTACGCTCAATCCAAATACGATCTGTTTCATTTCCTGGAAACAGATAAGAGTAGTTATTTTTTACCTCACTTAATGTTTTGAATGTAGCCTGATAAAAATCTTGGTCAAAACGTGCAATATCAATTTTCAAATTAATATGTGAAACATCAATCTTAGTCGTATCATCATCTTTACAAGTAGCTATCAATAACAACAACGAGAGCATTAAAGGGTATTTTATAATATTCATGTGAAATAGAATCTGTTTAAATAAATCTTTACATTTGTAATCTACAAACGACAAAGCAACCAAAATATTTTTAAACCACAAAAATGAACAACCAAAAAGTAACAGATTATATTGTCAAATGGTTAAAAGATTATGTAACAACCGCTAAAGTAAATGGTTTTATTTTAGGAGTTTCTGGAGGAATTGATTCTGCAGTAACTGCAAGTCTTTGTGCTAGAACTGGTTTTCCTGTTTTGGTATTAGAATTACCGATATATCAAGGAGAAAAGCAAGTAAACAGAGCGCAAGAATTTATTCAATATCTTAAAAAAACATATTCTAATGTAAGTTCTCAAAAAGTAGAACTAACTGATGTCTTTGATACTTTTAAAAAAGTTCTCCCAACGACTGATAATGCTGCAAAAGTAAACTTATCATTGGCCAATACACGTGCCCGACTTCGTATGTCTACGCTTTATCATTTAGCTGGTTTACACGGATATATCGTTGCAGGAACTGGTAATAAAGTAGAGGATTTTGGCGTAGGATTTTATACCAAATACGGTGATGGTGGTGTTGACATCAGCCCAATTGCTGATTTAATGAAATCAGAAGTCTATGAATTGGGCGCTTATCTCAATGTACCAACAAGTATATTAAATGCTGCTCCAACCGATGGATTATTTGGTGATAATCGCACCGATGAGGATCAACTTGGTGCCAGCTATGATGAATTAGAATGGGCTATGCAACAAGTAGCGTTAAATAAAAAAAGTACTGATTTTTCAGAACGCCAAAAAGAAGTTTTTGAAATCTATAATCGATTACACCGTATCAATCAACATAAAATGATTCCTATTCCTGTTTGTGAAATACCTGAAGAGATAAAATAGACGATAGACTAATAGACGTTAGACAGTCTATGTGTAAATTGATGTTAAATCAGTCTAAGATATTTCGTCTTTCAGCGACTTATTTTTAATGAAGTTAAAAACCCGAAAATCTAGGTATGATGAATGTAGAAGCTAGTCTGAAGTCTATCTAAAATAGTTTGCGAATTGCTTTCCTTTCCACCAAATATATAAAACCTACAAAAAGTAATAGTATAAAAATGGACTGCATCCAATTGGGTTGCAACCAATAGTACGAACCAAAAGCCACTAAACTACCTGTAAGTAGATAGCCTATAATCGTTTTTAAATTATAAGGAATCGGGTAGTGTTTTTTACCCATCCAAAAGGAAATAAACATCATGATTCCATAAGCCAATAAAGTTGCCCAAGCAGATGCCATAAATCCGATTTTGGGTAGCATCACTACATTAAAAATGATGGTAACTACAGCTCCTATGATAGAGAAATACATCCCATAACGGGTTTTATCAATCAACTTATACCAAATGGATAAGTTATGATAAATGCCTAAAAATAAGTTTGCTAATAATACAACAGGCACAATACCTAATGCCATCCAATAACTAGGATTTATAAAGTGTTTAAATACATCTAAAAACAAGACGATTCCCACTAAAACGACCACGCCAACAATAGTAAAATACTTCATTATTTGCGCATAGGTTTCTGGCGCATTTTTTTGATCTGAAATAGAAAAAAATAAGGGTTCTGCTCCTAACCTAAATGCCATAATATATAAATTCATAAATATGGCTAATTTATAGGCAGCTGCATACAAACCTTCGGTTTCTTTATCTATATATATTCCAATTAAATATTTATCTAAATTTTCATTAATAACATAAGCCAAACCAGCAATTACTATAGGATAGCTGTAGCGTAACATTTTGATAAATAGCACTTTATCAAACTGCCATTTGAATTTTATAAGGTAAGGCAATAGCAGCATAAAACTCACCGCACTACCTAATACATTAGCAACAAAAATATAGTTCAGTTTACTGATTTTAGGATAATTTATGCTAACCCAATTTGGCAGTTGTATGCCATTTTCAATCCATTGCGGAATCCAACGTAAAGCAAATAACTGAATGAACACGATGATACCTACATTCACCAATTTGATAAACATATAGCGAATAGGTCTATTCGAGGCTCGTAAATAAGCAAACGGCACCATAGCCAAGGTATCTAATGCCATAATTGCCATAAAAAGTCGAAGACGTAAAACATTATCTCCAAAGCCAAAAAAGGTAGAAATCTGAGTAAAAAATAAACTAAAAAGCAATAAAAAAAGTCCAACCCAAAGGCTAATACTTATAAAAGTAGTAGAAACCAAGCTATCTTTCTGTTCTTTATCTTTATAAAACCTAAAAAAGGTTGTTTCCATCCCAAAAGTAAGCAATACGGCAAACAAAGCTGCCCAGATATAAAAATCAGTGTTTTCAGCATAGTGTTCTGCTGGTAAAGCATCAGTATGTACGCGAACCAACAAGAAATTGATTACTCGTGGTAATACGGCAGCGATACCGTAGATGATACTATCTTTGAATAAACGTTTGAGTGTGCTCAACTAAGCTAGTTTTGATTTATGCAAACTTAGGGAAATCTTTAAAATAATAAAGTGTTTAATTTAGTATCTAATACTATAACAACCGCTTCCTTCGCACCAAATAAGCAGACAATACACTATAAAAACCTTGGTTAATGTCCACAGGAACATAGTCAATTTTATATTGCATACATTTTAAATGTATATGGTGAAAATACTTCTCAACAGCTTCTTGATATTGTGCTTTTACATTATCAGCATACAGGTTTATATGTTCACCTGTTTCGACATCAACAAAACGTTTGGGTTGGTTGTCAAAATCAAAATTTTGTTCCGTTTCACCATCATAAGTATGAAACAGTACCACTTCGTGTTTGTTAAATTTTAAATGCCGAAGCGCCTCAAATAATTCTTCTTCCTTTCTATTAGCTTGCCACATATCAGTAAATAAAAATATCAAAGATCGTTTATGAATATTTTCAGCAATTTGATGTAAAAAGGTATAGGTTTCTGTACCTGATTCTGAAGTCTTATGAAGCAGTGGTTCCAAATAACTTAACAAACGGCGATGATGTCTACCACTACCCTTTTCGGGAGCATAATATTCATACGAATCTGAATAGATACTCAAACCAACTGCATCGCGTTGTTTTTTAAGTAGATTCATCAAAGAAGCAGCAGCAACAGCTGAAAATCCAATTTTATTTAAACTATCAAGTGATTTGTTTTTAGATGCAGGATAATGCATCGAAGCTGAATTATCAACAATTATATGACAACGTAAGTTCGTTTCTTCGTCATAGCGTTTTACATAGAGTTTATCTGTTTTAGCAAAGAGCTTCCAATCTATATGTCTTGTACTTTCTCCTGTATTATACAAGCGATGCTCAGCAAACTCTACTGAAAATCCGTGAAATGGACTTTGATGCATACCTGTAATAAAGCCTTCAACTACTTGATTGGCGAGTAGTTCAAAATTATCTAAGGGTTCTGTATTTTTTAATTGATCAATTGTCATGAATACTTTCCCAAAAATAAGAAAAGGTTTGAGAACTACGTCTCAAACCTTTTAAAAATTTAATAGATGGTCATCGTGCTGAAACGAGATGACAAATCTAATATCTTATTTTAGTGCTTCTTCAAGTTTCTCTACATATAGTGATTTTTGAGCTACACCTACTTGTTTAGCAAATTGCTCACCATTCTTGAAAAGAATCACTGTAGGAATATTTCTTACGCCATATTCAGCAGCAAATTTTTGATTTGCATCTACATCTACTTTTGCTACGATTGCTTTACCAGCATATTCTTCGCTTATCTGATCCATAATTGGGTGAATCATTCTACAAGGGCCACACCATGCTGCCCAAAAATCTACAAAAACAGGTTTGTCTGATTTCAAAACTACTTCCTCAAAAGTAGCATCTGTTACATCTATTGCCATAATTTTTTATTTAGGTTATTAATTGGTTTTTATATAGTAATTCCGAATATCAACTTCATTGCAAAAGTAAACAAAAACAGTTCTATTTCACCAACTAATTATTTTTTTTATTTATACCTACATATATATTTTTGATACATAATTAACATTATAATATCTACCAACTATCAAAGAAAATTGTATATTTGTCTCTTAATACGAGGATACATTTGAACTGATTGCAACCTCTTCAAAAAATGCTAAAACGGTAGGTTTTCCTTTCCCTTTTCGCGTATTCTTTATAGTAAAAACTAAATTTAATTATTTTTAATTATAAAATTATGTCTTATTTTTTTACCTCCGAATCCGTATCAGAAGGACATCCTGATAAAGTTTCTGATCAAATATCTGATGCGCTATTAGATAATTTTTTAGCCTTTGACCCTAATTCAAAAGTAGCTTGTGAAACCATGGTAACAACAGGTCAAGTAATATTAGCTGGTGAAGTAAAGTCTAGTGTGTATTTAGATGTGCAAAAAATTGCACGAAATATAATAAACAAGATCGGTTATACCAAAGGAGAATACATGTTTGATGGTAATTCATGCGGTGTTTTATCTGCCATTCATGAGCAATCTAGTGATATTAATCAAGGTATTGAAAGAGATGATAAAATGGCTCAAGGTGCAGGTGACCAAGGAATGATGTTTGGTTATGCATCAAATGAGACACCAAACTATATGCCTTTAGCATTAGACTTAAGTCATCAAATTTTAATGGAATTAGCTGTTATTCGTAGAGAGGAAAAACAGATGACCTATTTACGACCTGATGCAAAATCTCAAGTCACCATAGAATATTCTGATGATAATAAACCCATTAGAATTAAAGATATTGTGGTATCTACACAACACGATCCTTTTGATAATGATGACATAAAAATGTTACAAAAAATAAAAGACGATGTACAACAAATTTTAATACCAAGAGTGGTTTCTAAACAAGCTGAGGCCATTCAAAAATTATTCACTGACAACATTACCTATCATGTAAATCCCACTGGAAAATTTGTAATTGGTGGACCTCATGGCGATACTGGCTTGACAGGTAGAAAAATTATTGTAGATACTTATGGTGGAAAAGGAGCACATGGTGGTGGTGCCTTTAGTGGAAAAGATCCTAGTAAAGTTGATAGATCTGCAGCTTACGCAACAAGACATATTGCTAAAAATATGGTGGCAGCTGGAGTTTGTGATGAAATGTTGGTCCAGGTTTCTTATGCCATTGGTGTGGCAAAACCTATGGGTATTTTTGTTGACACCTATGGAACTTCTAAAGTATCACAATCTGATAGTGAAATTGCTCAAATTATCACAGAACTCTTTGATATGCGACCTGCTGCAATTGAAGAACGATTAAAATTACGTCAACCTATCTATTTAGAAACGGCATCTTATGGACATATGGGACGTAAAAATAAAACCATTGAAAAAACATTTAAAAATACCGAAGGTAAGATCAAGAAACTTTCTGTTGAGTTATTTACTTGGGAAAAATTAGATTTTGTAGCTAAAATTCAGAAACAATTTGAATTGTAATCAATAAAGTTCTTTATATTTATATCGGTTCATCTCAACTTTGCTCAATAAGCCAATGAACACTCAATGAGCTTTAATTGATAGAGAATTCCTTTAAACCTGAGTTCGCCTAAGGTTTTAAAATGGGCTTGTTATCTTGTTTTAAGATAAATAAAAAATTGGGAATGTTAATATTATAGTCAAGGAAAACAATCTACCATCCACCACTAGCTCCACCGCCACCGAAGCCTCCACCTCCAAAGCCTCCACTAAAACCTCCACCACCAAAGCTTCCACCTCCAGATCCAAAACCACCTATGCTGCCACCTCTTCCAAGAATAATTGGGCCTGTACCCGAGGATCTATATCCACGACCTCCTTTACCTGAATTCTTATTTGCTTTTGAAAGAATAATAATGACTATAATAAACAAAATAAAAAATAAAATAAACGATAATGGACTGCCTTTATTGGTTTCATCATTTTGATACTCACCAGACAAGACTTCCATCATGCTAGTGGTTCCTACATCAATCCCAGAATAATAATCACCTTGTTTAAAATATGGTGATATAACCATTTCAATTATCCTACGAGACATCGCATCGGTAAGTAAATGCTCTAATCCATAACCTACTTGAATGGCCATTTTACGATCATCCTTAGCAATTAAAAATAGAACTCCGTTATCTTTATCTGCTTGACCTATTCCCCATTTATGAGCCCATTCGGCAGCAAATAGATTGATGTTTTTTCCATCTAGAGAAGTAACCGTATAAACAACTATTTGTGTAGATGTAGAATCTGCATAATTTATAAGTTTCTGTTCTAAATAAGATTTTTCAGAAACACTAAGTAGACCAGCATCATCATAAACTGAAGTATCTGATTTTGGTTTCTTGGGTAAGGTAGTATCTTGTGCAACTATCGAAAAAAAAGACAAACTAAATATAATCAACAGAAAATAATTTATCTGAAGCTTTTTTATAATATGTATAAAAGATGAATAGTATCTCATTAATTTATTTCTCCTTTAGAAATTTCATTTGATAATTCATTCAAATCATCACTTTGATAGGGGAAAAACTTCTTTAATTTTTCGCCTACTTTTAAAACTCCTGTAACTAAACCTTTCTCATTTTTTCCTTGAGAAAAATATTGTGTAACCAATTGTTTCTCTTCTTCCCAAAAATCATCCGATACAAGTTCGTTTATTCCTTCATCACCAAGAATTGCAAATTGTTTATTAGAAACACAAACGTAGAAAAGAACTCCATTTCGTTCTTTAGTCTGGTTCATTTTTAAAAATAAAAAAACCTCTTTGGCTCGCACCAAAGTAGGTTTTTTTGTTTTATTTTCAATATGAACTCGAATCTCTCCTGAAGTATTTTTTTCAGCTTTTTGTATCGCTTCAATTACACTTTTTTCTTGTTCGTCAGTTAAAAAAGATTCTACTTCTGACATTTTAATTACTTATTGTCAGTTCCAAAATCAACTTTCACTCCTTTTTCAGCACCTGATTCTGATTTAAAATACTCTAATGCATCAAATCCAAACCAACCAGCTAATAAAGAGTTAGGAAATCTTTTGATATGTTTGTTATACGGATTTACAGCTTCGTTAAAACGATTACGCGCTACATTAATACGATTCTCAGTACCTTCTAATTGCGACATTAATTCTTTAAAATGTTGATCTGCTTTTAAATCGGGATAACGCTCTACCACTACCATTAACTTACCTAGTGCTCCAGCTAAACCACTTTGTGCTTGTTGAAAAGCAGCCATTTTTTCAGGAGTTAAATTAGTTGGATCAATTTTTGTTTGCGTAGCTTCTGCTCTAGCTTTGATAACGCCTTCTAGGGTTTCTTTTTCATGTGCAGCATAACCTTTAGTGGTTTCTACTAAGTTATCAATTAAATCGTAACGACGTTGGTAAGCGCTCTCTACGTCACCCCATTTGTTTGTTGCTGTTTCTTTTAAATCAATAGCAGTGTTGTTAAAGCCGACCGCCCAGTTATACAGGGAAAAGGCAATAGCTCCAATAATTAATAAAGGAATTAACCATTTTTTCATAATAATATAGGTTTATTGTTAATAAATTAGGTGTAAATATCGTAATTGTTTTATGAAACTCAAAAAAAATAGGTTCAAATTACAATTGAGCCTTAATTTGCTGTAGCTCACTTTTAATTTTTTCTAATCGTGAAATCACTAACTGATTGGTTGGAACCTCTTGTTTTCCATGTCTACGATCGTCTTTAAGTTTTTGTTTAGCACCATCTAGCGTAAAGCCTTTTTCTTTTACTAAACGATAAATGTGTTGTAAGGCAACAACATCTTTTTTAGTAAAAACTCTGCTCCCATTTTTATTTTTTTTGGGATGTAGGGTTTTAAATTCTTTCTCCCAATAACGAATTAATGATGTTTTTACATTAAAAGCTTTGGCTAATTCACCAATCTTATAAAACATTTTGTTGGGTAAATCTATATGCATAGAGTTGTATTAAAAAATTAATCTAATGATTGTCCGTCTTGATCTGCTGCTTTCTGCATAGCCACAAATTCTTCTGGTGATAAATTTCCATAATAATAATAAATAGGGTTAACTGGTCGACCATTTTTATGTACTTCATAATGCAAATGCGGAGCTACAGACCTTCCTGTATTACCAACATAACCAATTACATCACCCCTTTTTACTTTTTTTCCTTTTTTGGTTGCAATCTTATCCATATGTGCATAAACAGTTTTATAACCATAGCCATGCTCGATATATACAACATTTCCAAATGAACTACTTCTATTGGCCCTTGTTACAACACCATTTCCAGATGCATAAATCGGAGTTCCTTTCTTAGCAGTAAAATCCATTCCTTCATGCATTTTACGAATTTTTAGTATCGGATGCATTCTCATTCCATAACCAGATGCCATACGTGTCAACTCTTGCTTTTTTACAGGTTGAATAGCAGGAATTGAAGCTAACATTTCTTCTTTATTCTCAGCCATTTTAACAATCTCATCTAGTGATTTTGATTGTACGACAATTCTTTTTGATAATACGTCCATTTGTTTAGTCAGATTCAAAATCATTTTTGAATTTTCAAAACCTTCTAAGGATTGATATCTATTAACGCCCCCAAAACCTGCTTTTCGAACTTCATCTGGAACAGAAGCTGCTTCAAAAAATTGACGGTAAATAGTATTATCTCTACTTTCAAGTTCTTCCAACCTATCGGTATGCTGAACTGTTCTCTTAGATAATAATTCATAGTTGAGTTTCATATTTTCTAACTCCCTTTTTTGAACCTTTACTTTAGGTGATTCTATGATATTACTCAAGATAATAAACCCTAAAAAACCAGTCAATGATACAGCTAATAATATAAGGATACCATTTCTAAGAAACGTTCCTCTTTTTGGTAAAATTTTACTATAAGATAAGGTATCAGGATTATAATGATATTTTACTTTTGCCATAAATTTAAAAATCTTATTTTTGCTTTTTATCAAAAGCTATAACAAGCAAATTTACAAAATGTTTTGGTATAGCTCAAATTGAATTTATTTTTAGCATAGACTTAACATCTTGAAAAGAAAAAGACATAAGAAAAAAGACGTTAGATACTAGACTGTTTCCTTAAAGGAAGGAAAATAATCATATTGATAAAAAAATAATTAAAGTTATTTAATCTATAAGCATATTTAAATAAAAACAAAACACCTTCAATAAAGGACATAGCACTCAATAGATTGATTAAAAAATCTTAACGCCTTTGTCCTCTGCGGTAAAAACAATTAATAAATGAATGCACAAAATATACGTCAACAATTTTTTGATTTTTTTGAATCTAAAAAACATCAGATTGTTTCTTCGGCTCCAATAGTAATTAAAGATGATCCGTCTTTGCTTTTCACCAATGCAGGGATGAATCAATTTAAAGAGTTTTTTCTAGGAAACGGCACCTCTAAACACAGTCGAATTGCCGACACACAAAAGTGTTTGCGTGTTTCCGGAAAACACAATGACCTAGAAGAAGTAGGTAAAGACAACTACCACCATACTATGTTCGAAATGTTAGGGAATTGGAGTTTTGGTGATTATTTCAAAAAAGATGCTATCGCTTGGGCATGGGAAATCTTAACCAAAGTCTACAAAATAGACAAATCAAAACTATATGTTACCATTTTTGAAGGTGATGAAGGTGATGGACTAAAATTAGACCAAGAAGCCTACGATTATTGGAAAGAGATTATCCCTGAGGATCGTATTTTGATGGGAAACAAAAAAGATAACTTTTGGGAAATGGGTGCACAAGGACCTTGTGGACCGTGTTCAGAAATACATGTAGATATCCGTTCCGAAGAAGAAAGAGCCCAATCATCAGGTGCTGATTTGGTTAATATGGATCATCCGCAAGTTGTAGAGATTTGGAATCTTGTTTTTATGGAATTTAACCGTAAAGCAGATGGTTCTTTAGAAAAACTACCTGAAAAACATGTAGATACAGGTATGGGTTTTGAACGTCTTTGTATGGTCGTTCAAGAAGTACAATCAAACTATGATACCGATGTTTTTACACCTTTAATTCGTGAAGTAGAAACCATCTCACAAACCGATTATGGCAAAAATGAGGAACAAGATATTGCCATTAGAGTAATTGCTGATCATGTTCGTGCCGTAGCATTTGCTATAGCAGATGGACAACTGCCATCAAATACTGGAGCAGGTTATGTTATCCGTCGTATTTTACGTAGAGCCGTTCGTTACGGATTTACTTTCCTAAATGAAAAGGAAGCTTTTATTTATAAACTAGTCCCAACTTTAGTCAATCAATTGGGAGATACATTCCCAGAATTAAAATCACAACAACAATTAATAAGCAATGTAATTAAAGAAGAAGAGAATTCATTTTTACGAACTTTAGATCAAGGTTTACAATTATTAGAAGGAATCATAAAAAATACTACTGGTAAAACTGTATCTGGGAAAAAAGCTTTCGAACTTTTTGATACATTCGGTTTTCCTGTAGATTTAACAGCTTTGATTCTCAGTGAACGTAAAATGGATTTAGACGAAGCAGAATTTAATGTAGAAATGCAAAAACAAAAAAATCGATCTAGAGCTGCTGCAAGTCTAGAAACTGATGATTGGGTGATTCTAAGAGATGATACTGAAGAAGAATTTATTGGTTATGATTTATTAGAATCTCCTGTACATATCACAAGATACCGTAAAATTGTGTCTAAAAAAGAGGGTGAAATGTTTCAATTGGTCTTTAACATGACACCTTTCTATCCAGAAGGTGGTGGACAAGTTGGTGATAAAGGTTATCTAGAAATTGACAATACGAATGTCATTTATATTTTAGATACGTGTAAAGAGAATAATCTAATTGTGCATTACACCAAATCTTTACCTAAAGATGTTACTGCAAAATATAAAGCTGTTGTAGATGTAAAACAACGACAACGTACAGCTAGTAACCATACAGCAACACATCTTTTACAACAAGGATTACAAGAAATATTAGGCACACATATCGAACAAAAAGGTTCGGCGGTACATTCAAAATATTTGCGATTTGATTTTTCTCATTTTGGCAAAATGACCAAAGAAGAAATTATTGAAGTTGAAGCCTTTGTAAATGCACGTATTCACGAAGGAATTCCTTTAGATGAACATCGAAATATTCCTATGCAAGAAGCCATTGATAATGGTGCTATGGCATTATTTGGTGAAAAATATGGTGATACCGTTCGTATGATTCAGTTTGGAGAATCTAAAGAACTTTGTGGTGGAACTCATGTTGAAAACACTAAGGATATTTGGCATTTTAAGATTACCTCTGAAGGTGCTATCGCCGCAGGTGTTCGTAGAATTGAAGCCATCACATCTGATGCTGCAAAAGCCTATTTCACAGAAAACAATACTATTTTTGAAGAAATAAAAGGGGTATTAAAAAATCCAAAAGATCCTGTAACTAGTATTCAAAACATGCAAGATGAATTGGCTCATCTACGAAAAGAAATAGCACAATTAAATAAAGCGCAAGCCAAAGGTTTAGTGACTGAATTAGAAACTAAAGTTACAGATATTAAGGGCGTGAATTTCTTAGCAACCAAATTAGATTTAGACACGCAAGGAATCAAAGACTTACTTTTTGAACTAGGGAACAAAATGGATAACCTATTTGTCGTAGCAGCCAATGAATCGGATGGGAAAGCAACCATTTCTTGTTATATTTCTAAAAATTTGGTGAGTGAAAAAAACTTACATGCTGGTACTGTTGTCCGTGAATTAGCTAAACACATTCAAGGTGGTGGTGGTGGCCAACCATTCTTTGCCACAGCTGGTGGGAAAAATCCTGCTGGGATTCCTGCTGCTTTAGAAGCTGCTAAAGATTACATTTAAGTTTTTTGTAGAAATTGTATAAACACACAATTGTTTGTCTTAGAAACAAAGTGTATATTTATCTCAGATTAAATTCTTAATAATTTTTTATTAGGCTGTACATGTATTGATTTTATGTGTATAATAATTGAGGAGCATTAGAACCAATCATAATACTATAACATGAACAACTTCGAATTACACAATCCCACAAAACTTATTTTTGGAAAAGGACAAATTCAAAAACTAAAAGAACAACTCCCTAAAAAAGCTAAAATACTACTAGTTTATGGTGGTGGAAGTATTAAAAAAAACGGAGTTTATGATACCGTAAAACAAAACCTATCTGAATATAGCTTTGTTGAGTTTGGTGGCATCGAACCCAATCCACAATTCGATACTTTGATGAAAGCAGTTTCGATTGTTAGGACAGAAAAAATAGATTTTATTTTAGCAGTTGGTGGTGGATCCGTAATTGATGGGACAAAATTCATCGCAGCCGCTGCCAATTTTAGAGGAAATCCGTGGGATATTCTAGCAAAAGGAACAACGGTAAAAAGTGCCATTCCTTTTGGAACTATCTTAACTTTACCAGCGACTGGTAGTGAAATGAACTCCTTTGCAGTTATCTCAAAAGGGAACGAAAAACTAGCATTTGGACATCCTATACTCCATCCTCAATTTTCTATTCTTGACCCAAAAATTACTTTTAGTTTATTTGATAGACAACTCAACAATGGCATTGTTGACACCTTTGTTCACACCACTGAACAATACCTTACCAGCAGTATTAACACACCTATTCAAGATCGCTTTGCTGAAGGAATCTTACTCACGCTTATAGAAGAAGCTGACAAAGTAATGAAGTTAAAAGATGATTATGACAGTAGAGCCAATCTTATGTTGAGTGCTACAATGGCCTTAAACGGATTCATTGGAATTGGTGTAGATCAAGATTGGGCAACACACCAGATCGGCCATGAACTCACTGCTTTATATGGGATAGATCACGCACGGAGTTTAGCCGTTATTTTACCTAGTTTACTACGAATTCAAAAAGAAACTAAAAAAGATAAATTAGTGCAATTTGCTTCACGCGTATGGAACATTCCGACAACTGATTCGGATACTATGATTGAAAAGGCAATCCAAATGACCGAAGATTTCTTTGAAAACCTTGGAGTTCCTACAAAATTGCGTTTTTATAAAATTCCTAAACAAGATTTTCCTAAAATTACAGATGCTATTAACAAACACTTTTCAGGAAGTTTGGGTGAAAATCAAGATCTTGATAAAACCCGAATACTTCAAATTTTAGAAGCTGCTTACTAGAATAAAACTATATAAACTTATGAAAAAACGCATAACATTATCTATATATTTAATACTATTCTTAGGAATTTTAATTGGATGTGATTCACCAAAAAAAGAAGTTTCTATAGATGTAAATGAATTAGATATTACGCAAATCCACCAAGCCTATAAAAATAGAGATTATTCAAGCGAACAGCTAGTAAAAGCCTATCTAAAACAAATAGAAAAATTTAATAAGCCGTTAAATGCTATCACAAGCCTAAATTCTGAAGCACTAGAAATTGCACAAAAGTTGGATGCCGAATATCACAAAACCGGTATTCTACGTCCTTTGCACGGTATTCCTATCTTAGTAAAAGACAATATTAACACCAAAGGTATGCCCACAACAGGTGGTTCTTTAGCACTCCAAAACTTTATTCCAGAGGAAAATGCCTTTATCATCAAAAAACTAGTCGCTGCTGGTGCTATTATTATTGCCAAAACCAATATGGCAGAATGGGCTTTTAGTGCCAAACATACAGAGAGTTCAACTTTTGGAACCACGCATAATCCGTATAACTTAGATTTTGTCCCTGCTGGATCTAGTGGTGGAACAGCTGCTGGAGTAGCATCAAACTTCGGAACTATTGGCTTAGGAACTGATACTGGAAACTCCATTCGTGGACCATCATCACATAATGCATTAGTTGGTTTTAGAACTACTATTGGTTTGATTAGTCGCGAGGGAATTATTCCACTAATTCTACGAAATGATGTCGTTGGACCTATGTGCAAAACAGTCGAAGATGCCACCAAAGTAATGGAAGTTATGGTCGGTTACGACGCAAAAGATTCTGTAACCAAAAATTCAAAAGGAAAAGTTCCTGATAATTATACCCAATTCTTACAAAAAGATGGATTAAAAGGAGCTCGAATTGGTGTATTAAGAGAATTAAGTAATAATAATCCAGATTCTGAAGTACTGGCCTTGTTTGAAAAATCTTTAGTAGACATGCAGAATTTAGGAGCTGAAATTATTGACACTATCGCCATTCCAAACTTTGCTACTCTAAGAGAAAGTCAATGGTGTGTAGAATTTCGAGAAGATGTTGAAGCTTATTTAGCTACATACGTAAAAAATGATACGATTCAAACTATTGAAGATATTGTTCGAATCGGAACTAAATCCGCGTATGCTAAAAAACAATTAGGTTTTTTTGGATCGAATTCGGGTCGAATGGGAAATCCAGAAATTAGCTGTGGTGATTTGTATGATGATGCCAAACGAGTAGCCTTTAGAAAAGCTATTGAAAAACGGATGGATGAGCTAAAATTAGATGCTATTGTCTATCCAACATGGAATAATAAACCGGCAAGAATCATGGCTTTTGAGGAAGAATATAAAGGTGATAATAGTCAGATCATTGCTCCACATACAGGGCAACCTGCATTTACAGTTCCTATGGGATTTACAAAAGGGACTTTACCAGCTGGACTCCAGTTTTTAGGTAGAATGTATGACGAACCAACACTAATTAAGTTAGTCTATTCGTATGAACAAGGGACAAAACATAGGGTTTCTCCAATTCTAAACTAATAACATTTAACCAATATCATCATGAAAAATATAATTTATTCTTTTATAATCTTAGCTTTTTTATTACAAGGATGTGATTCAATTGAAAAAAAATCAAACACAAAAAACACGACCAATAGTTATTTAGATTATTCAAAACGTGATGATCAATTTACAGGTGGTATTAAGATGATTCCTATTTCAACCACAAAAGGAGAATTTAAAGTTTGGACCAAAAGAGTTGGGAATAATCCTACAATAAAAGTTTTATTACTACACGGTGGACCTGGTGTCACTCACGAAATCTATGAATGTTTTGATGGTTATTTCCCTAATGAAGGTATCGAGTATATATATTATGACCAGCTTGGCTCCTACTACAGCGACCAACCAAAAGACACTAGTCTTTGGACTACAGAACGTTTTGTCGAGGAAGTAGAACAAGTTCGAAAAGCACTTAATTTAGATAAAGATAACTTCTATTTATTTGGTCAATCCTGGGGTGGAATTCTTGCGATGGAATACGCTTTAAAATATCAAGAAAATTTAAAAGGTTTGATTATCTCAAATATGATGTCAAATACTGCAGATTACAACAAATATGCACAAGAAATTTTAGGACCACAATTAAAACCAGAAATATTAGCTGAGTTACAAGAAATTGAAGCTGCTAAAGATTACACTAATCCTAGATATGAAGAATTATTAACTTATAATTATTATACAGAACATCTACTGAGAATGCCAGTAGAAAAATGGCCTGAAGCAATCAATCGCACGTTTAAACACATTAATCCTGAAGTATACATTTATATGCAAGGTTATAGCGAATTTGGTATTACAGGCAATGCTACTTTATTAAATTGGAGTGTAAAATCAGAACTCTCCAAACTCAATATTCCTACTTTAGTAATTGGGAGTCAATATGACACCATGGATCCCAAACATATGGAATGGATGTCTAAAGAGGTTAAAAATGGTCGTTTTTTATACTGCCCAAACGGAAGTCATCTATCGCAGTATGATGATCAAAAGACTTTTTTTAAAGGTCTAATTCAATTTGTTAAAGATGTAGATAAAGGCACATTCTAGATGCATTAAAAAAGGAGGCTCTATGTCGTTTTAACCCAAATTATTCACGGGTTAAGTGGGTAATCTTGAACAATTCAAAAATGATAAATCAATTTTAGATTTTGATTCGTTGATTAAATTAGTTACAACATATGAAGATTGATTTCACACGAACCACTCCTATCCCAAAACCTCTCGATAAACAGCCAACCATCCTTTCCATTCTCCTTTATTGGTCAAAGAGGAATTATGAAAAATACTTACGAATTGCCCATTGACCTCTTGAATGGTTTTTTTGATTTCTTGAATTTTTAAGATAGCCTCATCAGGTGACACTTTTAAATAATCTTTAAGTGTACCGTCCATGATTTGAAAAGGCACAATCATTAAAGGACGTTGCTTATTAATTTGTAAATTAAAAAAAGGGTAAGCAGTAGCCATACCTGCTCTAAAGCCTATTTGGTCAGGAAATCCCATGGTATAATCCTCTTCTATGCCGATAGAAATAAGATTTTCATAGGTTTCTGGCAAAGTCATTCTTAAATAATGCTGGCGACTCTTTTTGGTAAGTTTGCCAACAATTTCAGATAGATCTTGATACTCATTCATTAATTCTAGGAAATCTGTATTTGACACATAAGATGGATGTAAACCTATCTCAGCATACTTAGCTATTTTAGAAATAAGATGAACCATTGTATCACCAATAGGTAGGTTTTTATCATATTTACCATACTTTCCTACTTGAAAAAAATAAATGTTTGCTGCATTCGATTTTTCGTGAATCTTATGTAGAATAGTGTATATATCATACGGATCTTTTCTTGTAAACATAAAAGAATAATGTTGAAAGATTTCTTTTATATTAAAATGTATCATCGCTCTAATTAAACTACCAAAACGTCGTTTAAAAGGTTTTCCTTTGTAGGAGTAAGCAATATCAATATCTATCGTATTAATCTGTGTAAATATCCATGTTGGGAACAAGAAATCTGGATGAATGTTTAAAATTTCATTACGCAATTGTCTTGCCCATAAATGAACTACTGGTTTTTGTAAAAAGTTGGTCTTAAAAGCCAATGATTCTTTTGCGGTAAATCGACCGTGTTCATCAGCAACAAAGGGTAAATATTCTTCGTACCGAGTAAACATATAAAAACTACTGGCGAATAAATCAAACTGAAATGAGCCAATGTCTGAGGTCTTAAAAAAATAAGGTGTTTCTTTTTTATAGGTAACTTGGATATCTTGTGGATGAATATTGGTTTCAAATAAAAGTGAATGGGGTTTGATCCAAATACTACTGGGCAATTCTTCATCAGAATAATTAATCTTTGGTTTGTTTGTTTCTGATGTAAATATTTCTTTATCTACCAATTGATACTCAACTTGTAAGATCGTTTTAAACACTATATCTAATGTATATTTCAAACGATTTGTGACGCTATTTGAATAGATATAAATCACTTTAAATTTTGATAGATTTCTTTTAATTTGATGGATTCGCTTTCCCAATTATACATCTCGGCAGCTTTTTTAAGATTAACTTGCCATCGCTTTAGGTGTCCCCTATCTGCAAAAATAGTTGTAATAATTTTTGCCATTTCTTTAGGATCATGTTCATCAAAAACAACACCAATATCATTCTCTTGAACTAACTTAGCTACTACGCGTCTATTGGAAACCAACATGGGTATTTGACATTGAATGTAATCAAATACTTTGTTTGGTAAGCTGTACTCATAATTTAAGTTTGTTCCCTTATCCAAAGATAAGCCTAAATCAGCAATTTTTGTGTATTCCAATAATTTATTATAAGGTAATTTACCTATTACCAATACTTTATCCTGAATTTTCAATTCATTGATGATCAATTTTAAATCCTCAAATACATCGCCTCCACCAATAATTACCAATAAAATATCGTCTAAATATTGCATCATTTCAACGGCTTCTTCAGCGCCTCGATCCTTATTAATTCCCGACCCTTGTAAGATTAACATCTTTTTATTTCCCTTTATTCTTTTGGCAAGATCTTGATCTGGATCTACCTCTGAAATTTTGTTAGAAATATTACGAATTACCTTAACAAGAACTTTATATTTATCGGTATAAATATCCGCAATTACTTGATTAACAGTGATAACATTTTTAAGTTTTGGAAAAACCCATTTTTCAATCCGTAGCCAAATATTTTGGACCTTAGGACGATGAATCAATTCGGGAACTTCAGTAAACAATTCGTGTGAATCGTACACAATTTTTTTTCTAAATAGTTTAGCGATTAAATAATTGGGCAAAAGTGTATCCAAATCATTTGCTAAGAGAATATCTTTTTTAACGAATAATAATTTGATGAATAGTCTTATATTATATTCGGCATAAAACAGAAAACCTTTTTTGAATAGCAAATGCATTCTATGGGTTTTATAACTTCTTTGAATGGGTAAACTCTGGGGTAGTTTTCGACCAATCAATAAAATATCAAAACCTTCTGATTCTAGTGTAGCACAAACTTTCCGAACGCGTTGATCGGTAACTAAATCATTGGTAACTGATACTACTATTCGTCGCAAGATTATTTATTTTATATCGCAGTAGGTAAAAATACGATATTTATATCAGATTAAACATCTGATTTTTTATATAAAAGATAGTATAGATTAAAAATTAGAATAAATACACTGGTAAGAATAACAGGCCATGCCATATCTAACAAAATGCTATAAACAATAAACACCAGCGCCCCAACAGTATTTAAGACACACGTCTACTATCTCAAAATAGATACGAAATGAAATTGAAAATCAATTGAATAACAACTATATACTTTGAAAATTCTTAGATATTTTGTAACTTGCTAGTTGGTATACTGACTGAAATCATGCAGTATCGTTAATTTATGGTGAATTTTTGAAATCTCCTTTAAAAGATGAAGAAATCGCTACATATATCCGATAAAATCAAATCTTTTTTGATAGAGATTGGTGAACTTTCTTTTTTTGCCAATCGATTTTTTAAAGAAGCTTTTGTAAAGCCTTTTGAATTTAAAGAACTCTTAAGACAGTGCTACTATATGGGCAATCGTTCTTTATTACTAGTAGGCGTTACTGGCTTTATTTTAGGATTAGTTTTTACACTACAATCAAGACCTACTTTAATTGAGTTTGGTGCTGAATCATGGATGCCTTCTATGGTTAGTATTTCTATTATACGAGAAATTGGGCCAGTAGTAATTGCCCTTATTTGTGCTGGTAGAATTGGCTCTGGCATAGGAGCCGAATTAGGTTCAATGCGTGTCACAGAACAGATTGATGCGATGGAAGTCTCAGGTACCAATCCATTTAAATATCTCGTTGTAACACGAATTATGGCAGCAACATTAATGTTACCATTGCTAATTATTTTTGGTGATACCATTGCCCTTTTTGGCTCAGCAGTAGTAGAATACTTAAAAGGTGAAGTGTCTTTTCAACTCTATTTTAATAAAGTGTTTAATGCTTTAGAATTCTCAGACTTGATTCCTGCAATAATAAAATCAGTATTCTTTGGCTTTGCCATAGGATTAGTAGGTTGTTTTAAAGGTTATAACTGTAAAAAAGGTACAGTTGGCGTAGGAGAAGCTTCTAATTCTGCAGTAGTTTACACTTCAATGCTATTATTTATTATTGATTTTATAGCAGTTTTTATATCAGATATATTCTTTGAAATATAATAATGGGAAATCTCATAGACATAAGACCCGTTTTAAAAATTAATAACCTAAAAAAGAGTTTTGGTGATAACCATGTTCTTAAAGGATTTACAATGGCTTTAAACAAAGGTGAAAACTTGGTAATAATGGGTAAATCTGGGTCGGGTAAATCTGTCATGATAAAATGTTTAGTGGGCTTAATGCTGCCAGATAGTGGTGAAATTGAGATAATGGGCAATGATATTACAAAATTAAAACAACAGAAATTAGATAATCTACGTACGGAACTCGGTTTTCTTTTTCAAGGAAGTGCTTTATACGATTCTATGACAGTTCGTGAAAATTTAGAGTTTCCACTACGTACACACAAAGAAAAATATGCAGATTCTGAGAAATTGGTTCTTGAGGCATTAGAAAATGTAGGACTTGCTGATGCAATTGATTTAATGCCGGCTGAGCTTTCTGGAGGAATGAAAAGGAGAATTGCCTTAGCAAGAGCCATAATTCTACATCCAAAAATTATTATTTATGATGAACCCACAACAGGTCTTGACCCAATTACTGCAAAAGAAATATTACAATTAATGCGTGAAATACAACAAAAACAAGGAGCTTCATCACTTATTATTACGCACGATATAGATTGCTCTAGAGTAATCTCAAACAGAATGATTCTATTAATTGATGGCATTAATTATGCTGAAGGAACTTTTAAGGAGTTGTCTTCATCAAAAGATAAAAAGATTCAAGCATTTTTTAAATAGTGCTTGCCAGAGAATGTCGATATTTACTAACAAAAACTAAATAGTAAAGTCATGAAACGAACATGTCCTATTTTGACACAAAAGGAAATGATTAGTAGCGAACACCATGTGTTACTGCTAAAAAATAAATTTTAAACACATGAAAAAATCAAATACACAAAAAATAAATCTTGGTTTATTTGTTATAATTAGTACACTTATATTAGTTTCTGCACTTTATTTTATTGGAAACAGACAGAATCTTTTTGGAAAAACCTTTAGAATACATGTTGTTTTTAATAATGTTATCGGTTTGCAATTAGGTAATAACGTTAGATACTCTGGTATTAATGTGGGTACGGTAAAAAAAATAACAATGATAAATGACACTACCATTTGTGTAGATATGCTTATTGAGGATAAAATTTTAAAACATTTAAAAAAGAATGCTGTGGCTACCATTGGTTCTGATGGTTTAGTTGGGAGTATGATTATTAATATAACTCCAAATAAAGGTACTTCAAAACAACTAATTGATGGTGATACTATTTCATCATATAGTCGGATTTCTACAGATGATATGCTAACTACTTTAAACAACACCAATGAAAATGCCGCTATTTTAACAGCAGACTTATTAAAAATAACTACTGCAATTAATCGAGGTGAAGGTACTCTAGGATTGTTAATTAATGATACTGAAATGGCATCAGACTTTAAACAAACTATTCTACATTTAAAAACGGCAAGTAGTGGTGCTTCAAAAACAATAGATGAATTAAATAAGATAATTGCATCAATAAAATATGATAAAAGCGTAGCTGCTGTACTCTTAAGTGATTCAATTTATGCAGATAAAATGAAATCTGTCATTACTAATTTAGAAAAATCAAGTATAGAAATTGATACTGTATTAACTAATATTAATGAAGTTGTTCTAGGTATTCAAAAAGGAAAAGGATCATTAAATTACATGATTAATGACACCATACTTATAAAAGATATCGATGATATTGTAAAAAATATTAAAGAAGGAAGTATTCGTTTAAATGAGGATTTAGAAGCCTTAAAACACAACATATTTTTTAGAGGATATTTTAAGAAGTTAGAAAAACAAAAAAAGGAAAGAAAAAAATAACAGTGATAAGAATCATTGGTTAAGCTGACGCAAGTCATTGATTAAAGCTTGTTCGCACATATACCTTTGAAACGCTATAAAATATAATTTGAATAAATTTATAAATAAAACTAGTGACCAACTAAACTCAAACAAATGGAAAAAAAGAACAAAATTATCCAAGTTTACGCAGTTATTATTTGTGTAGTAGCAGTCATCACCTTTATAATATCTGTATCAAGTATCGTATCTGCTGCAATAGATCGTACGGATCCTTTATATACAGGTCGATTCGAACAAAAACTAGCATCATTTGAAAATTTTAAAATGGATGTCCTTAAAACAACTCAAAAGGATCAAGCCTTTATTCCTGATGATGAAACCATAAACGGAATGTATGAAGCTGCTAAAGAAAATAAAATTATGACAGTACAACACCAAACTTTCCGTACGATGATAGTAAGTAGCCTGATTATTATTATAAGTCTTATACTCTTTGGTGTACATTGGTGGTTAATGAGAAAAATGGGAAAAGAATGATGTAAAAAATGCAAAACTTATAAACCTTAGGTCGAACTCAGGTTATAAATATAACAACATTAGCTCAGATAAAGAGTTTACCAGGAACTAAAGAAATTAAAAACCACAAACATGAGATGTTTGTGGTTTTTTTTAATAGAGATAAAATGACAATTAATTAATCATTGTATTGTTAATAAAATAAAAAAACGGATAAAAAAACTCTAAAGAATAGATTTTTTTTTGCATTAAATAAAATAGAAATCATTCAAGCTATTTATAAGAGTAAATAAAAGCAGTTTATTTCTTTGTTCTTTTCAACTTTAAAATTTATATCTTTTTTTTTATTTCATTAACATTTAGTGGTGGAAGTAAAATATTATTAAATGGTGTATTCTCTGCATATTATGAGTTTAAGGGATAGAATCCCTTTATTACCAATATAATGTTCTAAATTATTTCAAATTATATATTAAATTTACTAAAGAATTTGTCAAAAAAGTATTAATTTTATTCATTCTCCTAAACTAGGATTTGAATGGTCATTTATTTTAAATTATCAATATAAACTATGGAATCCTTAATTTCAGCTGAAGATAAATTAAAAGAGCGAATCAAAGAACTTCATTGTCTATATGAAGTTTCTTCTATAATAATAAATTGCGATTATAAGAATATACAGCATTGTTTACATAAGATTACAATTTGTTTGAAAAATTCTTTGTTATATAATAATCAGGCATATATTGAAATCAAAACGAAAGATATTACCGTTGTTTCAGATACTTTGCCAAAAAATATAGTAAGCATAACTTCTCCAATTTATGTATTTAACAAAAAAGAAGGAGAATTGAAAGCCGGATATGATAGTAAACTATTTGAAGAAAGTGATTTTTTACAGGAAGAAATTCCATTGCTTACGAAAGTTGGACTAGAAATAGGAGGTATTCTAGAGCGTAAAAGAAATAAAGAAAATGAAGCGCTATTAGAAAGAAAAGTCCAGCGAGTAGATAGAATTAGTATTTTAGGAGAAATTTCAGCTGGTATTGCACATGAATTAAATACTCCTTTAGCTAATATTCTTGGTTTTGCAGAGTTACTAAAGAGCAAAGTTAAAACAGATTCTCAAGAGTTTAACGACATTGTTAAAATTATTAATAGTGCTATTTTTTCAAGGGAAGTAGTGAAAAAATTGATGTTTTTTGCATGTGAAATGCCACAGCAAATGGCAATTGTTAATATTAATGAAGTAATTGCAGATGCTATTACTTTGTTAAAGCCAACATTTAAAAAGAGCGATATAAATTATACTCTCAATTTTAGCAATCCAAAAATAGAATTTAAATTGGATTCCATTCAACTTACTCAAGTTGTTTTTAATCTTATATTAAATGCAATTTATTTTTCACAACTTGGTGGTAACATACATATTGAAGTATCAAAAGGTAAAACAGGACTATCAATTAGTATTTTTGATGAGGGAACTGGCATTAAAAGTAGTATTTCAAAAAAAATATTTAACCCTTTTTATACAACTAAACCTGTTGGTGATGGTGCAGGGTTAGGGTTAAGCGTTGTTCATGGTATAATTAAAAGCCATAAAGGTACAATTATACACAAACCAAATAAACCAAAAGGAACTATCTTCATTGTTAATTTACCAAATTTATAAAAGGATGAGCTTACACAAGGAAAACATATTAATTGTAGATGATGATGTCAACATATTAGAGCTTATACAAAGGCATTTACAATCATTAAATTACCACAGTTATAAAGCAATTTCAGTAAAAGAAGCAATACAGATTTTGAAAGATACTAAAATTGATTTGTTAATTACTGACCTAAGGATGCCTGAAGTCGATGGTTTTCAATTAATTAAATATGTTTCAGAACATTATCCTGAACTACCTAAATTAGTTGTTACGGGTTATCCCTCATTAAACGAAGCATTAAATGTAATGAAATCTGGGGCTATTGATTATCTCGTAAAACCTTTTACAAAAGAGGAATTAAGAGCAGCAGTGTTAAAACCTTTTAAAGAAAGAGAAGCTAAAAAATTTATTGGTGGTAAATCGCAAAACAATATTTTATCAAAAACTTATGGTGATTTAATTGGAAATTCAAAAGCACTTAAAAGAGCAACTGAAATTGTTGAAAGAGTTAAAAACAACAAGGCAACAATATTTATATATGGAGAAAGTGGTACGGGAAAAGAATTAATAGCCCGTGCTATTCATTATAAGGGAAAATTTGCAAGAGCACCCTTTGTTGCTGTGAATTGTGCTGCTATTCCTGATAATTTGTTAGAATCTGAGCTTTTCGGATATGTAAAAGGTGCTTTTACTGGCGCTGATAACAATAGGATTGGTTTTTTTCAAGCAGCAAATAATGGTACTATATTTTTGGATGAAATAGGCAGTGCTTCTTTAGCTGTACAAGCACGCTTATTGCGTGTATTGCAAGAAAAAGAGGTAACCCGAATAGGGTCACAAAAAATTGAAAAATTAGATGTCAGGATTATTTCAGCTACCAATGTTAATTTAGAAGAACTCATTGAAAAAAAATTGTTTAGGGAAGATTTGTTTTACCGACTTACAGTTGTTCATATAAATGTCCCTCCTCTTAGAGAAAGAAAGTCCGACATCCCTCTTTTGGTTGAAAAATTTTTATTTAAATATGGTGTTGAGTATAAAGATAAATACGTAAAAATATCTCAAGAAGCAATGGAGGTTTTAAAACGGGGTCACTGGCCAGGTAATATTCGAGAACTCGAAAACATAATACAGCAGGCTGTTATCATGTGTGAAAGAAATGTTGAAATAAAAGACTTGCCTGAACAACTCAAATATAAAATTGATTTCTCTAGTTCTGCACTTCTACCTCTTAAAGATGTTGAAAAGAATCATATTATTAAAGTTTTAGCAGCAACCAATAACAATAAGTCAAAAGCAGCTGAAATTCTTCAAATAGACCGTAAGACACTTGGTAAAAAAATTCAATAATATTCATTTTGAATAGTGTGGAATATCTACCCAACTGAGTATTATCTACCCAATAGATTTTTTATTGATATAAAAAAATAAACTGTAAGTATCACACTATCAAGATCATGTTAAGTGGCTAATATTTATAATTCTTTCTGGTACAAGAGTTGCGTATAATAAAGAAATTTAAATATTACCATTATGAAAACAATTGATAGTAGTTTATGTGCAACATGTATTTATAGAAAATCATGTGCATTAACTGAAAGTAAACGATTTATTTGGTCGTGTAGTGAGTTTGATTCTGATGAATCACATCGACACGAGGAACCTGAAATTAAAAAACCTAATGCAATTAAAAAACCTAAATTAGAATTAATTCTAAAATAAAAATTATGCAGACAAAAGAGGCAAAATTGAAAAGAGGTATGTTTCAAAATGTAATGAAACAGTTCAATGCAGTGGCAGACTTAATAGAGCTAAACGAGAGTATAAGAAAAATATTGGAGGCTACTAATAATGAAATAGTTATTCACTTTCCTGTTAAAATGGATAATGGTGAAGTTAAAGTGTTTACAGGTTATCGAGTGCAGCATAATAATGCTTTAGGACCTTACAAAGGAGGGCTTCGCTATCACGAAACAACTGATACGGACTCTGTAAAAGCATTGGCAATGTGGATGACTTGGAAAACTTCTCTAGTAGGCTTACCATTCGGAGGTGCAAAAGGAGGAATTAAATTGAATCCTTCAAATTATTCAAAAGAAGAATTAGAGCGTATTACAAGACGTTTTGTATTTGCTTTAGGAGATAATATTGGACCCGAACATGATATTCCTGCTCCTGATGTAAATACAAATTCTCAAATGATGGCTTGGATTTCAGATACTTATATGTCAACCAGAACACCTTCTGAACGTTCTAATTATCAACATGTTGTTACCGGAAAACCTGTAGGATCAGGAGGTTTGGAAGGTAGAGATAGAGCAACTGGATATGGTGTGTATTTAACTATTAAATATTGGACCAAGAATAATAATGTTAGCTTAAAAGGGAAAAAATTTATTGTACAAGGTTTTGGAAATGTAGGTTATTGGACCTCTCATTTTTTAGAAAAAGATGGTGCCATATTAGTAGGTGTGCAAGATGCCTTTGGAAGTATCGCTTACGGAAAGGGAATTCAAGTTGAAAAACTTCAGGAATATATTCAATATAATAAAGGAAGTATTGTAAATTATCCTAATGCTCAATCTATACAAAGTGATGATTTTTATGCATTGAGTTGTGACATTTGTATTCCTGCTGCATTAGGAAATCAAATCACGGAAGAAAATGCGTATAAAATAAAAGCTTTCTTAGTTGCAGAAGGAGCCAACGGGCCTACTTCTGTTGAAGGGGAACAGATTTTATTAGAAAAAGGTATAGCAGTAATTCCCGATATATTATGTAATGCAGGAGGTGTCATAGCAAGTTATTTTGAGTGGCTTCAAAATAAACATGGTGAATTATGGGAATTGGAAGACGTTTTAGTTAAATTAGAAAAAAAATTACACAAATCATTTGATAAAGTTGTAGAGGTTTCGAGAAAAAGAAATGTTGATATGCGAACAGCAGCATATATTATAGCTATTGAACGCATTGAACAGTCTTATCTTCAAAGAGGTATTTTCCCTTAATATTAATTTAACCTAAATACAACCATAGATACAATATACTATTAATATTTATATGAGATCAAAAGGAAAGTAGGATACTTGTTTTAATTAAAGAGTTCCTATTTAAATTAACAAACTACAAATGTTGTAAAGATATACTGAGAATATTATAATAAAACATAACAACATGAATAACAGGTTGTTATGTTTTATTTTAGTGGAGACGGAGGGAATCGAACCCTCGTCCAAACGAGCAACCAAATTGCTTTCTACATGTATAGTTTTTGTTTAATTTTCGACCTTGAGATGACCAAAAACCGCCCACTCAAAGCTTATTTTCTTTAATTTCGGATCGGAATCGAAACGCTTCTGAACCTATGTTTACTTTTACGATGTCTCTAGACTGACCGCCGTAAACCAAGGCTTTCAAGAGACATTTAGCCTTCTGACCTGGTCAGAATGGGCTCAAATCCTACTATAATTCGGATTAAGCAGCTAAAGCGTAGTTATTCTCGCCGTTTAAAAGTTGAAAATGATTTTTACGAGTGCTTTTTCATTACTCGACATGCTTACAACTTGTCTGACCTCGCTGTCAAAACCGGTCGTCCCCATTATAGAATTTGCAAAAATACATGATTTTTACAGTATAATACTAACAAATATTATTCCAAGGTGAATTTAGTAACGGAATCTGGCACTAATGACGAAATGTCACCATTGTGTCGATATACATCTCGTACTATACTTGAACTTATAAAAGCCGTATTGGCACTAGTCAATAGAAATACTGTTTCTATTCCAGACAAATTTCTATTGGTTTGCGCAATGGCTTTTTCAAACTCAAAATCAGCTGGATTCCGTAGACCTCTTAAGATATAGTCTGCATCAATTTCTTTGCAATAATTTATGGTTAAACCTTCGTAGGTTTGCACTTTAACCTTTTTATTAGTAGCAAAAGTATCTTTGATAAATTGTAAACGTTGTTCTAAACTAAATAAGTACTTCTTGTCGTTATTGATACCGATGGCTATAACAATTTCATCAAACAAATCCATTGCTCTGTTAATGATATCTACATGTCCTAATGTTATGGGATCAAATGATCCTGGAAATATGGCTCGTTTCATATGTTTAAATTTTATTTTTTAGCGGTAACATACGGTGTTCGCTATTAATCATTCCATTGTATGTCAGAATTTGACATGCTCGTTTCATTTTTTTACCTGTTATATCTGATGATGCCATTACTTGTGCGTTAAACTTATCTGTCCCAATTTTTGTTCGAACTCTTTCTGCAAAATAAACACCAATAACAAAACCTAAAATCGCTATAAGAATTCCTAGAAATATTCCTAAAAGTGATTTCTCCAAAGAAATATATACAAATCCACCAAGAATCATAGTAATTAATACTGGTGAAATAAAATTTCGCAACCATCCTAATATAGCAATCAACTTTTCAATCATTTAATTTGAATATTTTGGTAAAGCAGTTTCCACTTCATTTCCAAACAAGTCTTTTAAAGAAATTCCTGCTTTATTTGCTTGTTGTGGTAATATACTTTCTGTTGTTATCCCTGGTACCATATTTATTTCTATAAAGTGTGGAATCCCATTTTTAAAAATATATTCTGCTCTAGAAAAGCTTTTTAGTCGTAAGGTTCGATACACTTTTTCGGCTATTTCTCGAACCTGATTTTCTTGTTCTTTGCTAATCCTAGCAGGTGTTATTTCTTGTGATTTACCTAAATATTTAGCTTCAAAATCGAAGAAATCATTTTCTGATATAATTTCTGTTATGGGCAAAACTTTTACTTCCCCTTTATAAGTAATAATACCTACTGAAACTTCTGTACCATCTAAATATTCCTCAATTAACACTTCGTCATCTTCCTTAAAAGCAACTTCTA
>JAOZLL010000107.1 GCA_029934835.1 Flavobacteriaceae bacterium
GCAGTTAGCAGTTAGCAGTTAGCAGTTAGCAGTTAGCAGTTAGCAGTTAGCAAAAAAAGAGATTCAACTATTAACAACAAAATAATGATACAAATTTATCACAACCCACGTTGTAGTAAGAGTCGACAAGGTCTTGCTTTTTTACAAGAAACAAAAGTAGACTTTGAAATTATTAAGTATTTAGATACGCCTCCAACTAACATGGAACTGACTGAAATAATAGAAAAGATTGGTATAAAACCAATTGATTTAGTACGTATCAAAGAAACTATCTGGAAAGAGAATTTTAAAGGAAAAGAATTGTCAGATACTCAAATTATAGAAGCAATGATTACTTATCCAAAACTTATTGAAAGACCTATTGTGGTAAATGATGATAAGGCTGTTTTGGGAAGACCACTTGAGAATATTTCAAGTATTTTATAACAAAAAAAAACACCCACAAAAAAGTGGGTGTCTTTTATTATATACCTTTACTATAATAAAGTAACTGAATAATTATTCCCAGACTTTACAATTTTAAGAATTGATTCTTCTTGAGAGTAATAAGTTCCTGTTACAGTAAAATCAAGATCAAACATTTCTATTTTCCCATTTGGATGACCTACAAATACTTTTGTTGGAACTGTGTCGCTACCATTCCATACCCAAAGGTTTAAAAAATAGATACCATCTTCTACAACATTTTCCAGTTCAACCTCTTCAAATCTATTCGTAGAACCTGAATAAGAGAATTCATCTGTAGCATTTACAATTCTACAATCAAAATCATTCCCTGCACTAGATCCTTCCCAATCCATCACAAATGTTAACATATCTCCGCTGATTTCGGGCAATCTATCATACAAAGTTACCTCTTCAATACTTGCTTCACTAATACTTGCCAACGGCATATCATTCTTAAAGACTAATAAATCAGCAGGTCTACCTTCTACATAGGCTATTTCAAAATCATTTTTTGTAATACCTTGGAAAGGCACCACACTAACATTATCAACTGTTTGTCCCGATTGCCCCATAAATCCTTCGTTACCAGAATAAGTTTCAGGTAATTCAAAAAGGAATGCGGGTGCAAAAAAACCAGTCATGGTTTGTGATAAAGCTCCTGGTACTGTATAATCAGAACCATTGTAGTTTAATACAAAATCATTAGTTTCAGAATATACTCTGTTTAAATGAAAATTTGCTATACCACTTCCTGAATTAATAACATGAGAATCCGCAATAAAAGTACCACTTACGTCTACCATAGGTGTTACAACAATTTGTGGATTTAAAGTCTGTGGAGCAACTTCTGCTGGATCATCTTGTTCACAAGACCAAAAAGCAACACTCGCTATAAGTATAAAAATTATTTTTTTCATCGTTTATTATTTTAAAATTCTGTTATAGATAAGGTTACTTCTCCTGTTGAAGAATTTGTAGTTTTTTCAAATCGTAAAAACCAGAAATTTGAAACAAAAGTATCTGCGTAAGATTGAACAGAACCATCTGGTAAAGTTACATCCATAGTGTAGCTTTGTCCACCTGCATCACCCCAATAATCCTGCATATAAACACTATAGATACCATCTGGTATAGAAAGTGATACTTCAAACTCTTCTTCACTTATACCCGTACTCCAATTATCAACAGCTGATAAAGCAATAACATCACCTAAAAGATCTTGTTCTCCAGTTACAAAAAAGATATCAAAATCATAAAAAGAGTTACCCCAATCAAGGTAAAATGTTACAAATGCTGGTGCTACTATTTTTACTAACACTGTATCTAAATCAGTGTCGACCATTTTAGTTTGAGAATCTGTGGTTCCTGTTATATTAACAATATGTACAACATATTCTGCAACTTCTGAACGATCAATAGCTACATTAAAGCTTAAACCTCCAGAAGAAATTACATTGGTAAAAGGTTCATCATTAACAGTGTATTCAACTAATACGTTGCCATCAACAGGCTCTGTCAATAAAATAGGTAATTGATATGCTGGAAGTTCAGCAGATGCCTCAATTTGTACAGTCTCACTTGACTCAAAGTAAACTTTTACAATAGGCTTATTAGAAGCCTCTGTTGGGTAATCATCATTGATGGTACACGAAGTCACCATCAATGCAAATGCCATTAATACAAATGGTATAAAATTAAATTTTTTCATAATTGTTTAGTTTATAGTTTATATTATTTTAAAGTAAAGCCTAATCTAGCAAATAAGAATCTTCCTCCTATACCAAATTGTTGTGATCTTCTAGAGAAAGCAAATCTTCCTGAGCTATAATCAGAATTAGAAGGATCTACTTTATCTGGATATACATCAAATAAGTTATTTGCTCCTACTGATATTTTTAATGCTTCACTAAAATTATAACCCAAAGAAAAATCAGTTACCACTTTAGCTGCAAATACTTGTTGATTTGAAAGATCATTATTAGCTTGTGTTACTTCACCAAAATATGCATTACGTAAAAAGAAGCTTACTTTATTTGAAGATAATGTATGTGATAAATTAATTTTTAGTCCTGGTACAGCATCTTCAAGGTATATTCTTGATTGCTCATTAAAATAAGTATCCAATTGACCTGCATCAACTAAAACTTGTGAAGCATGAATATCATCTACTTGTTTGGTTTCTGAGAAAGTAGCCGCGAAATCATTTTTTAACTTCCATTTGCTTCCTAATCTAGCATTGTGTGTTAATACAATATCTATACCTTTAGTATTGGTATCAATTGCATTAGCAAAGAAAGCAGCTTTTGTTGCTCCTGCTTGCGTAAATAAAGCTTCTAATTCAGGAGTATTTGGTGTAAAAGTACCTGTTTCAACAACTCTATCTTCAATTGCTACAAAATAACCATCAACTGATAGTTTTAAGTTCACTTCTGGTACCTTTGCTGTAAAACCAATAGAAACACTTCCAGAGGTTTCTTCTTTTAATTCAGGAATACCTAGAATTTTAGCTACTTTACTATCATTTGCAAATAAACCAACTTCATTAGGAATACCATTTACAAATAATGTAGAAGTGGAATTAAAATACTTTTGATGTAAAGATGGGGCTCTAAAACCTGTATTGGCAGCTGCTCTAAAGTTAAGATTCTCATTTATCTTAACACGACCTGCTAATTTATAATTCATAGTTCCACCAAAATCACTGTAATTTTCATATCTTAAAGCTGCTGCTAATAAAAAACTTTCCGTAACATCTGCTTCAAAATCCGCATAAGCAGCTATACTGCTACGACCTTCTGACAATTCATTTTCTGGTCTAAAACCAGGGAATACTTGAACACCTCCTGGACGTGAACGTCCAAAAAAGTCTGTTGGTACTATCTGAGAATCGTTAGTTACCACATCACCATTTACATCGTAAGTAGCCCAAGAGCCTTCTTCACCAGCAACAATATTATAGTTTTCTAATCTATATTCTAAACCAGCTGCAACGTTAAAGCCTTCAAACTTGTCTTCATAAAATCTAGTGAAATCTAAATTAGTTGTATTTTGAGCAAAAGAAAAACCTCCAGAGTTATAAGATGTTTTAGAGCTTAGACCTTTAGAAGCATTAAAAGAATTATCTATATTATACATAAAACCATTAATTCCATACGTATTACTAAAATCAACTTTCCAATCTCCTATATTTCCTTTTATACCTACTGCAAATGATTTATCCTTAATATCTGAATTAATTTCAGGTAAAAAACCATTTATATATTGTGCAGTATACGTACGGTTTTGATTCGGCAATCTGTAAAATCCTGCTGAATTTCCTTTTCTTGAACTCACTCCTGCAAAAGCATAAACTTCTGTTCCGTTTTCATCTAAAGGTAAAGACATGTTAGCAAAGAAACGACCTCCACGAATGGCAGATTGTCCAACTCGCATTAAATAATCTTCACGTGTTTGATTTCTTTGTGACAAACCAGCTTCTGTAAAATCAATTGGTTTTCCAGATTGTGGATTTGTTAAAACACTTGCAACACCTTGCAAAGAAGTTGCACTTCCTATAGCACCTGCTAATTGACTAGAAAAAACACCATCACCTACTAACTCGTTAGCAAAAAATTGCGCTTGGACTAATGAAATATCACCTACATCTTCTCCAGCTTCATAAGCTTTCCATTCGATAGCATTCCAACCATGGAATATTTGACCTGTATAAGTTCCCATTCTACTGAAATCTTCACGTGTATCAAAATCTCCAGTAAAGTTAATGTAACCTCCTTTTTCACCTAAACTAATACCATAATTTACGCTAGTGTTCACCATTTCACCATCAACGCCACCTTTAAGATAATTGGCATTTTTGGTAAACTGAGCACCTGTGGTAACATTAACATCTAACTCGCCTGTTCCTTTCTTTAATACAATATTGATAACACCTGCAATAGCATCAGAACCATATTGTGCTGCTGCTCCATCACGTAAAACCTCAATTCTTGAAATTGCTGCTGCTGGAATAGCATTTAAGTCTGTTCCTACACTACCTCTACCAAAAGTACCATTAACGTTAACTAAAGAACTAGTATGTCTTCTTTTTCCGTTAATTAATACTAAAACTTGGTCAGGTCCCAAACCTCTTAATGAAGCAGGATCAATATGATCTGTCCCATCTGAAATGGTTTGTGTGTTTGATGAAAATGAAGGAGCCACGTAATTTAAAATTTGATTTAAATTAACTTGTGGATTAGTTGATGTTAATTCTTTTACATCTAAAACGTCAACTGGCACTGGTGAATCCATCGCTAGACGTGCTTCACCACGTGTTCCTACTAAAACTACTTCGTCTAGTGAAACTCCTGAGTTCATAACTACATCATAAGTAGCTGTTCCATCAGCTACCATCTCTTGGGAATCAAATCCCACAAAAGAATAGACAAGTACGTCTCCATTGGTAACACTTAACGAATACTTTCCATCAAAATCAGTTGATGTACCATTTGCAGTTCCTTTTACTAATACAGAAACTCCTGGCAATGGTTGACTTTGATCATCTGTGATCGTACCACTCACGGTATACGATTGTGCTATAGCACCTACAGAGATAAAAAGCATCATTACTAAAGCATAAATTTTTGATCTCATAAAATAAATATTAAAATGATTAATTAATTAAAATTATATTAACGCAAATATAACACTATTTGTTAATAAATCAATAAAATTTTAACACATTGATTATCTTGTATAGAACCAATAGTAACATATGTGTTTTCTATACATGGGAAAAATTAGTTGGATTTAAATATTTTTAAAATCTATTACTATAAAAAAACGCACAACTTACTAATAATGTGCTGTTTAACATTTACAATAATCCTAAATATGAATAATGAATTTTTACCTGAAAGGAACACAAAAACTTATGCGAGGTTTACGACAAGATTAGACCATACAAGCTTGTTTATATTTTAGTTTTGGAAATCTATTGTAATTAAGTTATAAATAACAATACTATTTTAACCTGAAATCCGTAATTAGTGCTCCATTTCCGTTACTTTTTGCTGTGCTACACCAGTATTGACGCACATTTTAACTTTTAACAACGAACATCCTTGAGAAATTAAGGTTTAAACTAAAACCATTATTTCAACAAGCTATCAGATTTCCTAAACATAAAATAAAAACCAATAAGAATTAAAGGAATACTTAAAAGCTGTCCCGTATTTAAACCCCAACTGGCTCTTTCTTCTAGCTGTGCCTCTTTGAAAAATTCGATAAAAAAACGAGCTCCCCAAATTAACACCATAAAAACTCCAAATAAATAACCCTTTTTATTTCGTTTTTCAGTTTTCCAATAGACAAACCAAAGAACTAGAAAAATTAAAAAAT
>JAOZLL010000044.1:0-8796 GCA_029934835.1 Flavobacteriaceae bacterium
GAAAAACTACAGTATTTTATTGTAGAAAATGAGAAATCGGCAAGACGTTTTATTAAACGAATTAGTCCAAAAAAATCTCAAGCTTCGCTTCATCTTTTAGTTTTAGATAAATATACGAGTGAAAATGAAAGTAGATTTTATCTTGATATCTGTTTTAAAGGTTTTGATATCGGAGTGCTGTCAGAAGCGGGAGTTCCTGCTATAGCCGATCCTGGTGCTTCAATAGTTAGTTTAGCTCATCAATTAAAACTACAAGTTGTTCCGCTTGTAGGACCTTCTTCTATTTTAATGGCAATGATGGCATCTGGAATGAATGGGCAAAATTTTGCTTTTAATGGTTATCTACCTATTGAGGTAAGTGAAAGAAAAAAGGCTATTAAAGTAATAGAAAAAAGATCAAAGGAATTAAATCAATCGCAGCTATTTATTGAGACTCCTTATCGTAATGAAAAGATGTTTAAAAGTATTGTACAGACCTTGACTCCTACGACTCAATTATGTATTGCAACGGATATAAGTCTTTCAACCGAATCTATCAAGACAATGTCAGTAAAAGAATGGAAGAGTAAAACACCTGATTTACACAAACGTCCGACAATATTTATTATTCACAAGTCCTAAGGCGTCGTAACAGAATAGATTAATTCAAAGTAGGGTATTTTGTAGCCTTTATAATAGAAATATCGTAATCAGCAAATAGTTTTAAGTATTGCTCAATGTTGGTACCATAAGCATCAACAATTCTTTTTGATTTTCCTTTTGTTCTCAAATATCTTTTAACGCTTCCAGCACCAGAAAGGTGAGCGGCGGCAATAATGCCAGACTCAGTAATATTAATACCTTTGATTACAGTATTTGCATGTTGCTTAATTTCATTCTGAAGTAAGTATTTGTTATAAGCACAGTTAGCTTTAAATGCTTTTTCTTGTAATTTAGGACTATATAAGAAATAATCTGTATTATGGATTCGTAAGGTTGCTAAAGTGGACTTACCAAATTGATATTTTCCTAAATATCCAAGTGTATTAACAATACCATATCTGCCTTGAGATTCCTTAAAGCCAATAGCTTCTTTAAATCCTAAAAATGATTTGCCATAACCAGGAATGTGATTAGAATCATCAACCTTATATTCTAGTACAGTAGGAACTGCATTAGTTTGAAGTAGTAAGTTACTTCTTTTGTTTTCTTTTATTAAGCTGAAAGCAGTTATTAAAGTAAATACTCCAAGTAAGCTAACAGCTAAAACTAACTTTTTCATCTTTGTTTGATTCAGTTTCGTTTTCAGCGGGCAAATATAGAGCAATTATTTACATACGCAAAAAAGATACTAAAAATTTCAATAGTTTTATAAATATATTAACGAATCAACTTAGTTATTATTGTATTCGTAATATTTTAAGAAAAGAGCCAGTTGAGTTTTAGGATTATTTAATAATTAATTTTTGAACACCACTTTTATTCTCTGAGAAAACTCTAACAAGGTAGATACCAGAATTAAATGCTGGCATATCAATGGGTGTATTCAAAGAAAGAATTAGTTGTTTTGAAATTTGTGCTCCTTGTATACTTTGTATGATCACATAGGTGTTTTGTGTGCTAGTTAAACCTTGAATATAAAACTGACCATTATTAGGATTAGGATTAATACTAAAGTCTAATTGTTCATATTCAGGAGTAGATAAATATATACCCCATATATCTTCAGCAGAAGTTCCACCCCAAATTCGAGTAGCTAAATATGGGTTATCAATAAATGGATTTCTGTTTCCTTGTCCGTAGGTGTTTGCTATGTTCTCTAAATAGTTATTTCTATTTTCTTCATATTCTGAAACAGGATCATCTGCATTCCATTGTAAAAATAAGTCAATCATGTGAGAGTCGTTAGCAACGGAATTTCCATAGCCTACATTATCTGGCAGGCATTGATCATTATATCGCAAATACATATACATCATAATACGAGCCATGTCGCCTTTCCATTCATCACCTGGATACCAACCGCTACCTGCATTACCCGAATTACCAGTTCCATCATTAAATAGTAAACTTCCGCGTTGGCTATTTCTTTGAACGTCACAAGCTCTAAGCATGTGTGCATCAGCTCCTGGACCAGAAGTCCCTAGATTTGGTGTCCCTAAAGATTTTGGATAGCTGTGTTCCCTATTCCATTGGCAAGTAGCACCACCACCAAAACTACTTTTGTCACGTCGTCTATGATCATTATCATTAGAAGTAGAAGTAGGGCAGACCTCTGGTGCAAAACCATATACAAGGTACACATAAGTACCTTGCCCTGGGACTAAATCTACAATTTTCAATGCTTCTCTTGCTTCAGAATAAGAGAGATTGTTTTCATGAGTAGTAGTTATTTTTGCAGCTAGTTCATCTTTTAATGAAATCCCAGAGAGTGTTAAATCAACATCATCATAATAGGCTTGTTGACCAAAAATGGATGTTAAGGTAAATAGTATAAGTAATAGGATTGAATTTTTCATGTATTAATTTACTACAAATTCTATGAGATATAAGTAAATTACTGTTTAATAAATCTACTAATCTTTGTATCTGATTCAAAAGTTACCTTAATTAAATAGGTTCCAAAAGCAAAATTGGCTACGTTAATAGTTGTACTAGACTCGTTAGGTGAGCTGGTAAACACTTTACTTCCTAAGTTATTGTATAAACTTACACTTTCAATAGTAGTATCAGAACTAATAGTAATTACATCAGATGTAGGGTTAGGAAAAATACTAAAGTCTGGTTGTTTAAACTCTGGTGTAGGCAGCGTGTGATTTCCTAAGTCATCAAAAGTATCTTGTGGATAGGAATCCCATTCTCCTACGAGGTCAAATGTTGTATTTGGATTGTTTACCTCTGGCTTTCTACGAAGGGTGACATCTTTAGCAAAGTTTGCAGAACCACCATTTAAAACACCAATGATATCAATTAAAACACCATCTTTAAATAAGCCGACAGGATCATTTCCGTTAAAAGATAAAGCGTCTTGGCTTGATAATTGATCTGGAGTCATTGAGAGATTGGCACTACCATTTGCAATCACAAACACATCATTTGAAGCTATAGTACCAATTAATGATACGGGAGTTCCCCAACCACCTGAGCCATTTCCATTACGTGCAACAGAATAGTTGGATAAACTTATTGAGTTATTTGTGAAATTAGCAATTTCCAATGCTTTGTTATTAGAAGAACCTTCGACATATTCAGAGAAAAACAATTCTGTTGCAGGTCCAGTGCTTCCTGTATCTGTTGTTGTTCCAATTACTGTTGTACTTGATACTGATTCATTTCCTGCCGCATCTTTAGCAATAACATATAAATCATAAGAAGTTAATACTGTTAAACCTGTAGGTTGGTAACTAGTATTAGAAGTGGTTGCTTCATAAGAGCTATCTTTATAAATGTCATAAGCAGTAACACCAACATTATCAGTAGCGGCATCCCAAGATAAAAGGAGGCTATTACTTGTTTCGTTACTTACTACTAAATTGGTTGGAGCTGAAGGATTTTCATTATCAGGTGTTGGATTCCAAATAGTATTTACCCATTCTGGATGATCTATAAATGGATTTGCATTACCTTGATAATCATAAGCCGCTTGGTTTCGATCTAATTCTCTTTGATGAACTGGATCATTAGTATGCCATTCTAATAACATGTCTAAAAACCAATCTGCAAAAACTTGATCTTCCGTACCATTAAACATAGTATGAGACCAACTATCAACTTGTGTTTCATAACGCGTTGCAAAATAAAATAGCATTCTTGCAATATCACCTTTGAATTCGTCAATAGGTTCAAAAACGGTACCTGTATAGCTTCCGTAGGTATTACTACCAACTTTAGAGCCGTTCATAGAAGTCCAACTGGCACTAGATATTTCCCCAAAAGCATAGTTACTTCTTCGATTGTTTACGTAACCATCAGAAGGGACTACTTGATGTATGTCACCTTGCATTGGATTTTGGCTGCTAAATACACTTTGTGGAACGATATGTTCTCTATTATAACAATCATTTTCACTATCGTAATTGAGACCACCAGTACAGGTAAGATTATTGTGTGTGTAATAGTAAGGATCAGTTCCAGAAGGATTTTCAGAATACATATCTAATACAGAGCCATCATTTTCATAATAATTATCAGAATCAGTAGTAACATAACCATCGTATAAGGCGTCATAACCTTGATCTGAATGTCCATTAGTTATGATTGAATGTAATTCACTTTTCAAAGTGTAACCACTAAGCCCAACGGCCGAATCGTAGTAGTTCGTTGGGATTTGAGCCAAAGTATTTATAGTACTTAAAACAATAAGTATTAGAATTGATTTTTTCATTTTGGGTATTTATTTTTTTCTTTCAAGTAATGCCATATAAAACCCATCATAGCCGGATTTTGCAGGGGATACTTTATTTTCAGATATAAATTCAAATTCAGGGTGATTAGTCAGAAACTTTTGTACTTGCTCTTCGTTTTCAGATGGTAAAATAGAACAGGTTGCATAGACCATTTGTCCTCCAACTTTTAGCATTTGAGAATATTTGTCTAAGATTTCTGCTTGAGTTTTCTTGATATTTTCAATAAACTCAGGTTGAAGTTTCCATTTAGAATCAGGATTACGTTTTAAAACACCCAATCCGCTGCAAGGTGCATCAATTAATACACGATCGGCTGAACCTTTGAGTTTTTTAATTGTTTTGGTAGATTCTATAAGTCTGGTATCAATATTATGAACACTATTTCGTTTGGCTCTTTTTTTAAGGTCATTTAATTTTCCTTGGTAGATGTCAAGTGCTATTAATTGTCCTTTGTTTTCCATTAAAGAAGCTAAATGTAAGCTTTTTCCACCAGCACCAGCACAAGCGTCGATTACTCGCATACCTGGTTTAATATTCATATAACGTGCAACCAATTGTGAAGAAGCATCTTGCATTTCAAAAAAGCCTTTTTTAAAAGCATCAGTTTTAAAGATATTGGCTCTATTGGTAAGCAATAAAGCATCAGGATAGTCTTCTAAGATTTCAGTTTCTATACCTTCTTTCTGAAAAATACTTTGTAAACTATTTCTGGAAATTTTTAGGGTATTTACTCGCAAAACAACGGGAGCTTGATGATTTAAAGCAGCTATTTCTTTATCCCATTTCTCTCCAAGTTCTGTTTCACATAATTTATCCATCCAATCTGGGATAGACTCTCTAATAGCTCTATTCTCTTGTAAAGTATCAAATTTACCTTTTATACGACGAACAGGTGTACCTACAAATTGATTCCATTCTGGGAGTTCATATCCTTTTAAAACAAGATAAACAGCAAAAAACTTCCATAAATTAGGTCTAGTGAAATGATTCTTTGTACCAGCAATTTCATTGTACAAACGTTTCCAGCGTACCGAGTCATAAATTCCTTCAGCAACAAATTTTCTATCACGTGCACCCCAACGTTTATCACTTTTTAATATTTTGTGTACGACTCTGTCAGCATATTCTTTTTCATTAAAAATTAAATCTAAAGAATTGATTACTGCAAAAACTAAATTTCTATGTAAACGTTGATTTTCCATTAAAAAAAGACTGACAGCACAAAATAATGTACTGTCAGCCAGTATTATAATTTATAATTTATTGTAAAACTTCTTGTACTCTGTCGGCAGCTTCTTGAAATTCTGTTGCCGCTATAACATTCAATCCTTTTGTAGCTTCAATAAGCACCTTTGCTTCTTCAGAATTAGTACCTTCTAAACGTAAAATAATTGGAACATTTATAGCATCTCCCATATTATTATAGGCATCAATTACTCCTTGAGCAACTCGATCACAACGAACAATGCCACCAAAAATATTTACTAAAATAGCTTTTACGTTTGGATCTTTTAATATGATTCTAAAACCAATTTCAACACGCTCCGCATCAGCTGTTCCACCAACATCTAAAAAGTTAGCAGGTTCACCACCAGCTTGTTTAATTAAATCCATCGTACTCATGGCTAAACCAGCTCCGTTTACCATACATCCAACATTTCCATCTAAGTCAACATAACTTAAACCAGCAGCTTTAGCTTCTACTTCAATAGGATTCTCTTCACGAATATCTCTTAATGCAGCAAGGTCTTTATGTCTAAATAAACCATTATCATCAATGACTACTTTAGAGTCAACAGCCATTATTTTAGAATCAGATGTTTTTAACACCGGATTTATTTCAAATAATGTAGCATCAGATTTTACATAAGCAGTATAAAGTGAAGTAACAAATTTCACCATTTCTTTAAAAGCAACTCCAGAAAGACCTAAGTTAAAGGCAACTTTTCTTGCTTGAAAAGGTAAGAAACCAAATGCAGGATCTATTTCTTCAGTGAAAATAAGGTGTGGCGTTTTTTCAGCTACTTCCTCTATATTCATTCCACCTTCGGTAGAATACATAATCATATTTTTACCAGTACCACGATTTAATAAAACAGACATATAATACTCATCTGGTTCGTGTTCCCCAGGATAATACACGTCTTCAGTAATGAGAACTTGATTTACTTTTTTACCTTGTGGAGGAGTTTGAGGTGTTTTAAGCATCATTCCAATAATGTTTGATGCTAGTTCTTTGACCTCATCTAAGCTTTTTGCTAGTTTTACACCACCACCTTTACCACGACCACCTGCGTGTATTTGTGCTTTTACAACCCACCAGCCTGTACCAGTTTCTTCTGCTAATTGCTTAGCAACTTCTACTGCTTTTTCTGGTGTGTCAGCCACTTTACCTCTTTGGATTCTAACACCAAAACTATTTAATAATTCTTTACCTTGATATTCGTGTAAATTCATTGTTTATGGATTTAATTTTCTGATTGCAAATGTACTAATCACAATTGAATTTAAGGAGTTGTATGATGGTTTTTTATGATTTTTTAATTATTAAAAAAATGTAGGGACATTATGTAACATCTTTAGTTAAGTATAGTCTAATTGCTTTAGATGATTTAAATTAACGTTCCTTTGGGATGTGATTTATGATTAATTAAATATTTTTATCACATTAACAGACTAATCATGTATACCAATAGACTTCTATTTCTTTTTATTTTTATACACATTTTTTCATTTGGACAAACTAAATTAGAAGTTTCAAATAATCAAAAAAACACAAATACTAAAAAAACTGTAAAAGTATCATTTGTAGAACATTCTCCTAAAATTGATGGTATTTTAGATGATGACGCTTGGAAAAATGCTGAAATTGCTACCAATTTTGTGATGTTTAAACCCAAAAGTGGCGTTGTTGAATCTGAAAATTTAAAAAGTCAAGTAAAGATAGTTTATGATAATGAAGCTATCTATTTTGGAGCCTATTTACATGATGATAAACCTGAGGAAATTCCTATGGAATTTCAAACACGTGATAATTTTGGCACTGCTGATTTTTTTGGGATTGTTCTAAATCCACAAAATGACGGTATCAATCAGACAGAATTTTTTATAATGAGTACAGGCAATCAAAATGATGCGAAAGTACTACCTAATGGAAATGAGGATTGGAGTTGGAATGCAGTTTGGTATAGTGCCGTACGACTAGTTGATGATGGTTGGATTGTTGAAGTGAAAATTCCCTATTCAGCTCTACGCTTTTCAAATGAAGCAGTACAAACTTGGGGATTAAATTTTCATAGAAGACACGAAAAAACAAGAGATCAGTATTCTTGGAATTTTATTCCTCGTGACAAAGGAAGCATTGCACAATTTGATGGAGAACTTATCGGTATAGAAAACATAAAACCTCCAGTAAGACTAAGTGTTTCACCTTATGCTAGTGCCACATTAGATCGTTTTGATGGTGAGAATGATTTTAATTGGAGTGCAGGTATGGATATTAAATATGGAATCACTGAAAATTTTACTTTAGATGCGACTTTAATTCCAGATTTTGGACAAGTAGCTTTTGATGATGTGGTATTAAACCTAGGTCCATTTGAACAAAGGTATTCAGAACAAAGACAGTTTTTCACGGAAGGTTTAGACCTTTTTTCAAAAGGAGATTTTTTCTATACACGCCGTGTTGGGAATTCGCCTACTTTAGAAGAATATGACATAGAATTAGAAGCCAACGAATCTATTTCAGATTATCCAACTAAGGTAGACATGCTCAATGCAATTAAAGTGTCTGGTAGAACAAAAAATGGATTAGGTATTGGTGTTTTCAATGCAGTTACTAAAAAAACAGTATCAACAATAATAAACACAATAGATAATAGTACTAGAGAGGTTGTAACTGAACCATTTGCAAATTATAGTGTAGTAGTTCTAGATCAGCAGTTTAATAAAAACTCTTCGGTAAGTTTCTTGAATACCAATGTTTCACGAAAGGGTGATTTTAGAGATGCCAATGTTACTAGCTTTTTATTCGATTTAAAAACAAAAAATAGCAAATTTGGTGTTGAAGGTGGAATAGCAATGAGTAATATATTTGATGATGATGCCATTAATTCAGGTTATGAAGGTCTTTTTGAAATAGGAAAAGTAAGTGGAAAACATCAATTTGGTTTAGAATTTAATTTTAGAGATAAAAATTATGATAAGAATGATTTAGGGTTTCAAAGAAATAATAATTATATTAATTATGAAGGTGGTTATTCCTATAGAATTTTTGAACCACAAGGAAAGTTTAATAGTTTTGGAGTACATGTTTGGTCTGAGATTAATTATTTAATGAGTTTAGATAGCAATACACCGAGTTATATTGAAAAATCAAGCCTTTATACAGGAAATGGAATAGGAATAGGTG
>JAOZLL010000044.1:8896-17608 GCA_029934835.1 Flavobacteriaceae bacterium
AATTTTAATACAAAATCGGCACTAAGTTTGACCCTTCGTCATTATTGGTCACCTGTAGATTATGATGATAATTTTTATCTTTTGGAGTATGATGGAAGTCTAAGCAATAACCCATACTTTGAAAATCACAATATAAATTATAATTTATGGAATTTTGATTTAAGTTATTCATGGGAATTTGCACCAGGAAGTCAGTTGTCTGTATTGTATAGAAATTCAATATTTAATATAGATGATAATACAGATTTGTCATTCGTTGATAATTTTTCAAATATGTTTAATTATCCACTTTACAATAATTTTTCTTTAAAATTAATTTATTATTTAGATTATAATAAAGTGAAAACTTGGATTTAATATTATTCATAGAATAGTATCTTTTTATCAAAAAAATTGTAACTTTATACTTTATAAAATCAAGTAGTAACTAAAAAACTTTATAGCATTATGCAGACGAAATTATTATATCTAAGTGACCTGAAATTTAACTTAGATGTTTGGAAAAGAGAATTGAGATTTCACATGGCTGAAATGGATGAATTTGAAGAGAAACTAGAAGGGATTGCTTCTAGAAATTTAGGTGTAGAGGCGATGGCACCACTTGAGGGATTTCAAAATAAAATTATTCGTGAGAGAGAGGTAATAGGGCGATTAATTCAACGTATTCGTAAAAAAAGAAATCGATTAGAATCAGTTGATATGAATGAAAATTTAGACGGAAGGCTAAGAACTCAACAAGGAACCTTAAGAGATGATATGAAAACCTATATTAAGTTACATTACGAACTTAAAGAATCAATGATGGATTATTTCTTACAATGGTTATAATCAATTATTATTATTATAAAAGGCGGTAACTTTTAAAGGTTACCGCCTTTTTTTATTCTTTCATAATCTTAATAGTTTGTTGTTGACTATTTTGTTCTATTTTCAAGAAATATATTCCTGAAATGAGTTGTAAATTTTCATTAGATAAATTTAAGCTATTGTTTTCAGAAACATCTGTTATCGTTCCGTGAGTAATAGAGCGTCCTAAAATATCATATATTGAATAATCAATTGGTTCAGTAGAATTTAGCGTATGTATTCTTACACTAATTGTTTCAGAAAACGGATTAGGATAAGCAACCGTATTAAAACCATGTACTTCTTCTTCAGTTGCAAGTGTACCATCTAGGTAAAACTTAGCTTCATTAAATCCATAACAGCTACCGCCATAATTTGAAGTAGGAGTAATTAGTACGTAACGTGCAGCAATTGCATCAAAATTTGGGCCCCATTCTCCTTCATAAGTTGATAAACCTGAAGCTTGATTTAAAGTGAAATTTCCTAAGTTAGTCCAAGTAGTTCCGTTTGTAGAATAATCAACGGAATAATCCATTATACCATAGTTTAAATTTGCTGGATCATTCGAATTCCAAAATTGAGAACCATAAAGCGTATAGGTAAAGCCTAAATCATACATAATCCAATGGGTATTTCCCAAGGATGTATTTGGATTTGCAGATGTTTCACAAGAAATCCAGCCATCATACCAAGTGGTGCTATGTCGATCAGGTAAACATTGAGAATATATATTTTGTATTCCTAAGAATAGTGCAATTGTGAGATATAGTGTTTTTTTCATTTTTTAATATTTTTATTTTATTAAACCTTAGATATTCATGAATCCTATTGGAGGAGTCCCCGAATTTGGATCATAAAAATTAGATAAGTTAGGGAATATCATGTCTAAATCAGAATTAGGAACACCAAACCATTGGGCTAATTCTGCAAAATATAAATCAGTTGGCGTTGTGGGTATCAAAACACCTCTACTGTATAAACTCAGGTCACTATTAAGATCTAATGAAGGATAATTACCATACATGTCCTTACCAATTACCGATCCACCCATCATAAAGGTGTTTCCGCCCCAAGCGTGGTCAGAACCATTACCATTTGATGTCAGTGTGCGACCAAAATCAGAAACATTAAAAGTAGTTACATTTTCATGCATGTCTAATTCTTCCATCACAGCATTAAAATAGTTAAGGGCAACATCTACTTGGCTCAATAATTCACCGTGGTTATGCAGTAATTCTGCATGATGATCCCATCCACCAAGTCTCAAGAAAAAGGTTTGTCTTTTAAAACCAAAAATATCTCTTGCAGCAATAATTTTAGCAACCATTCTTAATTGGCGTGCTAAGTAGTTATCAGGATCTGGATATGGTGTTGAAAAATCAGGAATGGTATTAATAACCGCTTGAAATTCTAAAGCAGCATCATTAGATATTTGTACCGTATTTTTAAACGTGTTTTTGTAAATATCTTGATAATCATGATCCATCATTGAATTCATGGCAGTAGTTCTAGCTGTATCATAAACACTTGACCCTTCATAACCTTCGATACTAATAGCACCTTCTGTGGTTATAACAAACGGAATTACATCGTTGCCATATTGAAAGAAATTAATTCCATTTAAGGAAATATTCATGGAAATATTTTCATTGGTATTCATTGATTGCACTAAGTCTGCAATTTGTCCGCCCCAACCTCTATTGGTGCGTTCATGAGGTCTACCAGTTTGCATGTGTTGTGCTTGGTCAGAATGAGAAAATAAACCCAAAGGAGTGTCAACAGCTCCACTTTGATAATCTGCCATACTAGTAGGTTCTATTAGCGTTCCAACATTACTAAGAAAGGCAAGTTTATTGGTCTCAAAAAGCTGTTGCATGTTTTGCATACTCGGATTTAAGCCATACTCTTTGCCATCTGAAGTAAGTGGGTTAATAGCCAAAAGATCTGCTTGTGCAATGGCTAAATCAGAACGTGTAGTTGCATATTCTGCATATTCAGTTGCTCCTCTTGGAATCAACATATTAAAGGAATCGTTGCCGCCATCTAATGTTAAAAATACTAATGCTTTATAATCGCTGGTATCTCTTAATGACGAATTATTCATGGCAGCGGCAGCAAATGCTTTCATGTTTATTAGGGTAGAAAATAAGGTAGTATATCCAACTGTAGCACAGGATTGTCCGATAAATTTCCTTCTTGATATATTATTTGTATTGTTCATGTTTTTAAGTTTAATGTTCTTAAATGAGCCTCACTACTATTTCAAAATAGCATAGTCTGGGCTATTAATAATTAAATAAAGTGCCATTTTTGCTCTATTAAGTAATCCTTCATCGTCAGTGTCTGAGAAGTTAGCTAATGCTGTTTTTATTATTTGACGAGAATCATTTGACAATAATCCATCTGTAAATAATTTATCAAGATGATTGATTAATACCTCACTATCTTTAGCCAAATATTGTAGATAAGTCATATCTAATGTACTATCACTGATGCCTAAATGGCTTACACCATCATACACACTATTTTGATTAGACACATAGCTATTCATCGTATTTATAAACCCGATACTAGTATTTGAGTCATGAATTTGAAATTCAGGACCTACTAATCCAGCATCTGTAATGGGACCATTTGGAGCAAAGCTAGGTAAGTAAAAACTAAATACAGAATAGGAGCTGAGCACTCGATGAACTGTTCTATTAAAAAAAGTATTACTTAAATTCCAATCGTATCCTGATGGGTTATCAAGCCCAATTTGACGAATGAGATTAAAGTAATTAATCATAGGTTCACGCATCTTTCCTTGATAGGGTTCAATACTTGAGTTACAACTACGTGCTTCATCGTGTAATAAAATAGCTTTAATCATGCCTTTCATATCACCACGAACTCCATTTGTATCATTAAAAGCTGCTGAAACAGTGGCAATATACTGTGGACTTGGATTAGATTTTACCAAACGTTGAATCAGTCGTTTAGCAATAAAGGGCCCAACATTTGGATGGTTAAATAAGTGGTCTATGGCAGCTTCAAAATCTTGCATTCCAGTTTGTCCATCTGGTACCGTATAGCCATTTAAAAGGTTTTTAACTCCTGGTTCGTGTTGTGTATCATACATTGCCATAGGTACACTCAAATCACAAAGTAAGAAATCAAGTCCAAAACTTGGAGGGATTCCTGCAATACCATCACCTGCACCAAGTCCTGTAAATATTTTTGCAAACTCTTTAACATCATCTGTTCCATAAGTTGCTATTCTATCCGTGCCATCTAATACATAACTACCATCTTGATTTAGTTTGTAAAGTCCGATAGTAAATAATTGCATGACCTCACGTGCGTAGTTCTCATCAGGGAATCTAAATGTAGCTGGATCAGATTTAGGGTTGTTATAGTGTGTTAAATATCTTCCCATCATAGGATGCAGACTAACACCTGTAACAATATCCTTGTAGTTTCCAAAAGCGTTGTCAAGTAAGATATCATAGTAATAGCCCATTCCTTCACCTGAATGACTTTGAAAATCAAGCATGGATGAGATCACTAATATTTCACTTAATGCTAAAGCTACTCGTTGGCGTAATAAATCATCATTATTCATGTTGGTTTGCCACCACGCATAAGTGTAATGTACATAAGATGGTCCTGAATAACCACCTTCGCCACCATTAGCATAATACAGGTCTTTCGCTTCGTCATAAATATCATTGGTCAAATCACCCATTGAAATGGGATCAGTTGGAAGTAAAAACTGTGCATCAATCCATTCTTCAAAAGTACCTTCTGAAACGGTTTTTATATAAGCTAGATCAGTACCAAAACTTGCTTGATCTAAGAAACGAGCAGTTTCTAGCAAACGCGCATCCATTCCTTGACCATTTATGGTGTTATTAGCAGCAGCTATTTCTGTCCAGTCAGTACGGGTTTGTTGACTGCTCGATGTTGCAATCATACCTGTATCATGTCCTGCACCTAAGTAATCTGTATATTCTTGTGCGTAATTGAATGTTGTTAAAAATAACAACAAGTAGAAAAGTAAATGTTTCATCTGTTTAAAATTTATTATTAGGGGTACTATTAATATTTGTTGGCTCGTTTTTTTCTTAGTTTACTATCATTCTTTCAAAACCAATATATCCAGTTTCACTTTCTATTCTAACGAAATAGATACCACTTGATAAATTAGGTATAGGGTAACTTTCAAGAACACTCGGATAGGAGATCAGCAATTTTGAGCTAACATCATAAACTTCGACTTTAGTTACTATTTCACTTGAATGGACACTAAAATTATCAGTTGTAGGGTTTGGTACTATACTAAATACAATATTATGTGCCGGATTGAATAAAATTGATTTTTCAACACAGCCGTGAATATCTCTTACAAAAAGTTCGTGAGTTTCCTCAGAAAGAAAGTAGAATGAGTTTTCTGATTGAAAGATAGCATTATTATCCAGTGCATATTCATACTCAATAGATGTGTCACTCATAACCACTGTAATATTCTGATCTTGAATGATAATATTTCCTACTGAAAGCATAAAATCATTAACAGGATATATGATGACATCAAAGCTACTTTCATCCGTGCAATTTGGTGTAGTTGCTGTTTCAGCATAAATATAAACCCTTTGTGATGTGGTTATGGCATCTCCATAATTATAGGCAGTTCCTGTGCCTCCTGATTCTGAAAAATAATTTCCTGTAGTAAGATTTGGTAAGATATAGCTTCCGCACACACCTGGAACATCATCAAGAATATCAACTGTTGGAGTAGTGTTAATGGTTATGGTATAACTACTTTCATTAATGCAAATATTAGAATCAATACTATTCTCAGCATAGATATATACTATTTGAGTAGTATTTAAATCTACTGAAGGATCTAATTGTGTCCCAGCTCCACCAGTTTCAGTGAAATAATTTCCTACACTTAAAGTTGGTAAGGTAAATAAATCACATGCAGAAATATCATCGGGTATTGCAATAATTGGCATAGGAACAACGATTAAATCGAATGTGGTATCATCAACACATCCATAAGGATGCTCAATACTAACTGTTATAGTTTGCGTATTGGCTGTTATATTTGTATAAGGATTACTTAAAAAGATTTCGGTTCCATTTTCATCATAATAATGAACAACTAAACCTGTCTGTGAACCTAAAACTTGATTTTCGAGGTCTGCTGAGTCAATAGGGAATTCAGTAAATCCGTCATTGCCGACATCGTCACATATATAAAAATTAGAAACAAATTCGGCTGTTGGAGTAGTACCAATGCCAATAGTAAAACTACTTTCGTTAGAGCAAATATTTGAATCAAGTTCATTTTCAGCATAAATATATACTATTTGGCTAGTAATAATAGGATCTGCAGGATCTAGTTGTGTTCCTGATCCACCAGTTCCAGTAAAATAACTACCGACACTTAAGTTTGGTAAGGTGTAAGAATCGCATGCAGTCACATCATCAGGTATAGCAATGACAGGCATAGGAACAACGATTAAATCGAATGTGGTTTCATCAATGCACCCATAAGGATGCTCAATACTAACAGTTATAGTTTGTGTATTGGCTGTTATATTAGTATAAGGATTGCTTAAGAATATTTCAGTTCCATTTTCATCATAATAGTGAACATTTAAGCCTGTCTGTGAACCTAAAACTTGATTCTCAAGGTCTGTTGTGTCAATGGGAAATTCTGCAAATCCGTCATTGTTGACATCGTCACATACATAAATATTAGAAACAGATTCTGCTGTTGGAGTCGTGCCTATACCTATTGTAAAACTATTTTCATCAGAGCAAATATTCGAATCTATACTATTTTCAGCATAGATATATACCGTTTGTGAGGTAGAAATAATAGCACCAGAATTTAGTTGTGTTCCTGTACCACCAGAAGCTGTAAAATAATTGCCATTAGTTAAATTTGGCAATGTAAAAGTATCACAGGCAGTAACATCTATTTGGTTATCAATAATTGGAGTTGGAATAACTATTAAATCAAATGTTGTTTCATCATAACAACCATAAGGATGTGTAACTCTAACAGTAATGGTTTGGGTATTGATACTTGTGTTGGTAAAAGGATCAGTCAATGTTAAATCATTGCCCAAATTGTCATAATAACTCACATCTAGATTTAATGCTGCGTATGGACCAATTACTTGATTCTCTATATCAGTTAAATCAATAGGAAATTCGGCAAAACCATCATTGGGTAACTCATCACAAACATATATAGTATTGATTGTTTCAGCCGAGAATGACAAATCAAGCGTGTTTGCGGTAACAGAGGCTATAGTAAAGTAGGTACTACTATTCAAACCCATTATGCTGTTTGGTATATTTGATATAGAAATTATGTTTCCTGTAAGTGATAAGGACAAACCATCATCACCATTTTGATATACCGTTGCATTGGTAAAATCGGTGTCATTATCGACTAATAATCGCAAATCGGTATCTACAATTGAGGGAATATCAACACAACTATTAAGTCTAATATCAATATTAAAAAGATCAGTAAAATTGGTATTAGTTAATTTCCAATCACGTTCTAATCGGGAGAGGACACTTGCAGGAGCTTCAGCATTTCCTACATCTCGAGATCTAATGCTTACTAATCCGCCACCATTTCCCATGACAGCATATTGAGAATCAACAGAATAATTACCTGTATTTGAAGCATTATCTGATGCTATACTTGAGATATAAATTCTTGATTGGTCGTAAAATTCGTGTGATTGTTTTTGTAGTAAAGAACCGTTGTCATCTCGACCTATTCCTATAATGCCACGCCAATAATCACTTGTACCTTCATCAGAATAAACGGAATTTCCTAAACTATTTACATAATCACCTTCAATACCGATTCTATCTAATATAATTCCATATTTAAGACCTAAATAGGAATTAACTTTGTGACGATCTATATCAGACAAAGAAGTGTCATAGATTATTACTTCAGAAATATGTCCTTTATGATTAAAAGAGGTTTCATTACCACCACCAAGATGCGTAGAACCACCATCACCAATTTGATTGGTATAAGAATCACTACCTCTAAACTGTGCATCATAATATAAACTTATATTGCTCCCATCATATTTGCCTTCAATTATTGCGGTTGGTTGTTCAATAAAAAAGCTTGAAACAGAATTAGAACCCCATTGATAAATCCAAAAACCAAAATTGGCTGAACTAGGATCTAAACCACAAATGCCATAACCACCACCAGACCAATTATTATTAGCTTGTCCAAAAACCATAGAATGCCAACTATCACCACCAGCTTCATTAGTTCCAACAGCAAAAACACTTATTGAAGTACTTTCTGCTGCTACTAAATCAGCTATATCAAGATGCTCATTTGTACCATCAAAATAGATACTTGGATTATAATTTCTCAATACTTTGTTGAAAGAAGGTCGGTCACTAAGAACAGCCTGCAAAGCATCATTACCGATACCACTTTGATCACTCCATAAATCAACAGGATCATCAGTAGCTAAGGTTGCTGTTAAATCGTCAGCTTTTACCCATAATACATTAGTGGCATTTACGCCGCCTGGACCGCTAGTTGCAGAAGCAATTTTATTTGATAGTGGATAATTAGTTGTATCAGAAAGATCTGCAGCATTTTGTGCAAAGTTAGAAATACTAATAAAGATAAGGATATGAAAGATGAAATACTTCAAATTTATGAGGTTTTGGTTCGTTTAGTAACACATATAATTATGTGTTTGTTATTCTTTTAGGTTGAATCGAACTGTACATCTTTTTACACCTTCAAATATATAAAAATAATTTATATTTAAAAATTAAACTAAAAAATATTGCTAAAAATAATGAAGT
>JAOZLL010000108.1 GCA_029934835.1 Flavobacteriaceae bacterium
AAATTTATTTAGATGATATTGAGCGAGCTGATAAGAGTTTTTTAACTAGAATAAAGTCTCTAAAAGAAGTAAAACTATTCAGGCCAGCTTATGGAAAAATCACTTCAAAACAGGCAAAAGAACTTAGAAAAAGAGGTTATACAATTGTATTATGGGATGTATTAAGTGGAGATTTTGACACAAAGCTTGCGCCCGAAAAAAGTTTAAAAAAAGTTATCAAACACACAAAATCGGGAAGCATTGTGGTATTCCATGATAGCATTAAAGCGCAGAAAACAGTAGAATATGTACTCCCAAAAGCTCTGGAATATTGGAAAAACAAAGGCTATGAATTTTTAGCATTATAATAACCTATCATACAACAGAGTTAGTTATATGATAGGTTAATAGTTTTTTTGTTACACTTTTGTGTGTTATACAGACTTTGTCAAAGTGTTAAACAAATTGTTCTACCAAATTAATCAGGACAATTGCATCTTGATTGCCACTTTGTCGCCATTTCATTTCATTATTTTGATAAATAATAAAAGTAGGATCATTTTTAATGCGCAAAGCTTTTGCTAAAACTTTATTTTTTTTGGTATCAATTTTAATAACTTTAGCACGCTTACCTAGTTTTGTGGCAACTTCTACAAGAATAGAAGTTGACTCTTCTGTATGTGACTCTTCTCTATTGGTATGAAAATCAATTAGAACGGGAATCTCTGATTTTATTAAATCACCAAATTTAGACATTTTAAAAAGGGGTTAATGGTTTATAAATTTATAAGTTCCCTTTCCTTTTATAGCTTGTAATTTTAAAATGTATGCAGTTTGTGCAAAATCAAATGGGATACGAATCTCTGTGGCAGATAACTGCCCTTGATTGTTATTTTGATATATCAACTGACCGAGACTATTGTAAACTTGTAAATTTGTTAAAGTCGCATTTTCAAAATTTTGAATAACAATTTCATTATTTGAATAATAAATAGTTACAAAATCATTAAGATAATTGTCTACCTCAAGAGGTGCATGAGGTTGGAAAACTACCTCAAAACGATCAGTATATTCACCAGCTTCAAGATTTATGGTAAAATCAGTATTTCTAATATCATAAGTAGTATTAATGTCTTTATCAAGGATATAAATGGGTTCATCAAAGCTTTCGGTAGCATCTAAGATGATACGATGTTCTCCTGCAGTGGCTACTTTAATGGTTAAAGGATAGGATGCTTCAATATCGTATGCTCCAACTCCTTGGATGACGAAAGGAATTCCTAAATCAGCTATTGTAAAAAACATATCATCTGATGTTACGTCAATCATACGAGCATCATAGCCATAATCTTTTTCATTTGTTGCAGTACCATTAGTAAACCCAAGAGCTAAACTTCTATGCATTAAATTAGGGTTTTCATAACCTAATCGTATGAGACCAACTACACCTGTATCGCTCGTGTTGTTTGTTTTAGCAAATGCAGTCCCTGAATTAAAAACCCTTTGAGAATTATTAAATTCAATTGAACCAGCAGTTCCTTTTGACCACACAATAAAACCTTGTGCTACAGGAATATATTGAGTTGGCTCAAATGTACTTGATCCAGAACCAGATGTAAAATCATCATGAATTGTTGGAGGTGTACCTGTTGTTAGATTTCGTGTTGCATATCCACCTCCATATTCTGTATAAACGTGAGTGTCCGTACTCCAATGAATCCAAAACATAATTTGTCCATCTTTTAAGACACCGGAGTTATCATTAATAAATTCATGAGCATCCATATTTGAAGGGTAAGGATTTCCAACTAAATACTCACTATCTGCACTTATAGATAGTGTGTAATCTCCATCATTAGGTTTGCCTTCAAAAGAATAATTTTGAGTAGCTGCTAATAAAGCATCTTCATCGGTTCCTTTCATAATATAACCTTGAGCTGGGTTAACTTCTGCATCACCACTTTCAGCAAGAGTTCCTATATTAAATAAACTAAGCCAGCCTGCATCGTTATAGGGATTTTGTGTTCCATTGATATATTTATATATCCATCGGGTAGATAATTCAAGAGGATTTCCTCCACTCGCCACAGTTCCCTCTAAACTTATTGTAAAATCTACTTGAGTTGGACTCCATTGGTCAGTGACAGTACCATCTTTTAAAACTTCAGTAACTTTATAAGTTCCACTAGTAGGATCTGCTACTGGTGACGACCAATAATTATAACGATAAGCATTTTGGGCACCTTTTTGATCTTTTAGCAAATGTCCATTTCCAGAATTACTAGTAGCACCTGTATGTGTTTGAATTAATTGAGCTTCACCCATTAAACGTATTTTACCGTTTGTTAGAGTTACTCCGTTTGTAACTTCTAAATTATATTCATCTGTGACAGCTAAGCCTTGAACACTAGTGCTAGTATTATTAACAACTAAATTATTAAACTGAGCTGCATTTGAACTGCCCTTTAAAGTTTGTGTGGCATTTTCTGTTGCAGATGCGTTGGTAGGGCTATCAAAATATGTAATTCCATCTCCAGTAGTTGTTGAAGTAGATTGTACTGTACCATCATTGGTGAAATCCCCATTTAGGTGTAGATCGCCATCATTGTCATGAACAGCACCCGATTTGTTTGTATAATCATCACCAAAATACACAGTTGTACCTGGTTCAATTTTTAAAACACCTTCATTAACTATTTGTGCTTGTATATTAATAAGTCCAATAAAAAAACCAATAAGTAATAGTATTTTGCGCATAATCTGTTCGTTTTCAATACATTTATCATACAAATATACTTGATTTTTTATTTTTCTTTACTTTTTTTTAAACAAAAGACGATAAACTGCTCCAAAAACCTACTAGTATAAAGTTTGTACCTTTGAAAAATTATTAAAATACAAATATTGAAAATACATTGGCGGCTTAAGGAAATATTTAAAATTTTTCTTTGTGACTTTGTGTCTTAGCGGTGAAATTCTTTTTAAATGAAACAAAAACGACTATTCTTAATTGATGCCTATGCCTTGATATTTAGAGGTTATTATGCCTTGATAAAAAATCCAAGAGTTAATTCTAAAGGTATGGATACTTCGGCTATCTTGGGTTTTATGAATTCTCTCTTAGATGTGATTCGACGTGAAAAACCCGATCATTTAGCAGTTGCTTTTGATAAAGGTGGGTCAACAGCTCGTTTAGATGCTTTTCCCGAATATAAAGCTAATAGAGGAGAAACGCCTGAGGCAATTAAAATAGCTGTTCCCTATATTCATAAAATATTAGAAGCCATGGAAATTCCTATTATTGAGGAAGCTGGTTTCGAAGCTGATGATTTAATAGGAACGCTGTCTAAGCAAGCTGAAAAAGAAGGCTACCAAACATATATGGTAACTCCTGATAAAGATTTTGCACAATTGGTCTCTGAAAATATTTTTATGTACAAACCTTCCCGAATGGGGAATGGTATAGAAATTTGGGGAATTCCTGAAGTTCAAGCAAGGTTCGAAGTAGAACATCCTGAGCAGGTTATAGATTATTTAGGTATGATGGGTGATAGTGTCGATAATATTCCTGGTTTACCTGGAGTAGGAGATAAGACCGCCAAGAAATTTTTAAAAGAATATGGTAGTTTAGAAGGACTTCTTGAAAACACCCACGAGCTTAAGGGTAAGATGCGTGAAAAAGTAGAAGCCAATGCAGATTTAGGTAGATTATCTAAACAATTGGCAACAATAATGTTAGATTGCCCCGTAACTTTTAATGAGAAGGATTATGAATTATCAACACCAAAATTTGATGATGTTCAAGAAGTTTTTCAGGAGTTAGAATTTCGTAGAATGTGGGAGACTTTCAACAGGATATTTAGAATTCCAGAAGATACAGCAAACCTACAGTCCACAGTTAGCAGTCCACAGTCAAAACCCAAAACCCAACAGCCAAAAGCTAAGGAACAAGAAGGGACGCAATTAGATTTATTTGCTACACCAATTGTAGAGGAAAATTCAAAAACGACTGGATTTAATAGTTTAGAAAATACGGATCATTTTTACCAACATATAAATACTGCTTTAAGTAGAAAGTTGTTTATAGAGAAGCTTTTGCAACAAAAATCGGTTTGTTTTGACACTGAAACAACAAGTTTAAACACTTTTGAAGCGGAGTTAGTAGGCATTGCTTTTTCGTATGAAAAAGGAAAAGGTTATTATGTATCTATCCCAAAAAACAAAAATGAAGCGCAACAAATAATTGAGGAATTACGTCCGTTTTTTGAAGTTGAAAACATTGAAAAAATAGGGCAAAATCTTAAGTATGATTTAAAAGTATTGAACAACTATGACATCAGGGTCAAAGGAGTACTTTTTGATACGATGATTGCTCATTATTTATTGCAACCCGATATGCGTCATAATATGAATGTATTAGCGGAAACCTATTTGCAATATCATCCGAAACCAATTTCTGATTTAATTGGTAAAAAAGGAAAAAACCAACGGACTATGCGTAGTGTTTCCGTAGAAGAGCAAACTCAATATGCTGTCGAGGATGCTGATGTTACTTTTCAATTAAAACAAGTCTTTGAACCCAAATTAAAAGAGAATAATCTCACCGAATTATTCCAAAATATTGAAATGCCTTTGCTTAGAGTTCTGACAAAAATGGAGTTAGAAGGCATTCAGTTAGATGTTGATTTTTTACAAAGTCTCACACAAGATCTAAATAAGGACATCATTTACTTAGAATCTGCTATTTATAAAACAGCAGATAAAGATTTTAATTTAGCCTCACCGCGACAGTTAGGAGAAGTGCTTTTTGATAATTTAAAATTGGTTGAGAAACCAAAAAAGACCAAAACAGGACAATATGCCACTGGTGAAGAAATTCTATCAAAATTAGCTAATGAACACCCAATTGTGGCTAATATTTTGGAATGGCGTGGATTGGTAAAACTTAAAAACACTTATGTTGAAGCTTTACCCAAAGAGGTTAATCACAAAACAGGTCGTGTTCATACTACTTTTTCACAAGCTGTTGCCGCCACAGGACGTTTGAGTTCTAATAATCCGAATTTACAGAATATACCTATTCGTACAGAGCGAGGTCGTCAGGTTCGTAAAGCATTTGTTCCTAGAAATAGTGATTTTACACTTCTTGCAGCAGATTATTCACAAATAGAATTGCGTTTAATTGCTGAACTCAGTGGTGATGAAACCATGAAACAATCCTTTATGCGTGGCGAAGATATTCATAAAGCTACGGCAGCAAATGTTTTTAAAGTTGCTTTAGATGAGGTAACTCGGGAGCAAAGAAGTCATGCTAAAACAGTCAACTTTGGAATAATATATGGTGTTTCTGCCTTTGGGTTGAGTCAACAAACTAACTTATCTCGTAAGGAATCAAAGGAGTTGATAGATACGTATTATGAGACCTATCCAACATTAAAAACTTATATTTCAGAGCAAGTAAATTTGGCACGTGACCAAGGTTATGTAGAAACTTTATTAGGAAGGCGCCGTTATTTAAAAAACATTAATTCTCGCAATGCCATAGTGCGTGCAGCAGATGAACGCAATGCCGTAAATGCACCAATTCAAGGTAGCGCAGCCGATATTATTAAAATTGCCATGATCAACATTCAAAAGCTATTAGAAAATGGCAAGTATCGTTCTAAAATGCTTTTACAAGTACATGATGAATTGGTATTTGATATCCATAAAGAGGAATTAGAAACTCTCAAACCCTTGATTAAAGAAACCATGGAAAATGCTTATATAATTTCTATTCCACTGATAGTAGATGTTGGTTTGGGTG
>JAOZLL010000109.1 GCA_029934835.1 Flavobacteriaceae bacterium
CAAGGTGATTGCTGTGCACCATTCATTCTCATGCCTACATGTTCTTTTCACCTTCGTTACTCTTCGGTAAACGCAATTCCGGCATTCCATTCATTATCACTGCGCCCAGCACATTTCACCATAATATTCTTTGTCCATTAAAATCATAGTAGTACCATTATTTTTTAAAAAATGAAAGGATTGTTCAAAAACAACAATCCCCTCATTCTACTCAAAATAAATCAACATTTAAAAAATATGTAACGGGCTAATTATTCCAAAAACAATCCTGCCCGTATTATAATCTTCAACTCCAACTCTTGATTTTGCATAGTTAGAATAGTTATAAAATCTTCCAACATATCCTGCAAAGAATTTAAGATTTATATCATTCCATGGAAAAAACTCTATCGTTGGAATAACTCCATAAGCAGTTCTCCAATCATCCGTAGTTTTTAAAGGATGAGTTTGCCCTGATTGAGGATAATAATTGCCATTTTTACAAGTTCAAAATAATTAGAATTGATGCTGAAGCCGAGACCTAGACCTAATTATATATCAGTTTCAATACAGTTGTTTAATGAACTACCCCGACGCAGAGCGTCGAGGAGTTCTATAGATTAAATACTCTTTTTATATTCTTGATAATACTCTTCTAAAATTTGACTTCCTAATACTTTAGTCTCTCTAAAAGTTTCTACTGATGAATTTGCTAGTGAAAAACGAAGTGTCCATTCAGGTCCATCAAAGCCTCCACCAGGCATTGCTACGACTCCTTTTTCTTCGGCATATCTAATTACAGGGTCTAATGAATTGTAATTTTCCGACATCCATTTTGCAAACTCTTTACCATATTTTTGAGTAGCTTGCTTTAAAAAATCTATCAGAATATAATAAAATGCTCCATTTGGGTCATCAGAAGCTACTAAAGGACTTTCTTCACCTTCAATTAAAGCATCATAACGTTCTTTTACAATCTTTTTAGAATCCTCTTTATATTGATTTTTTATATCTGATAAAGCTGCTAAAGAAAATAGTACCATTTGAATTTGCTGAGGTGTTGACAAACCTGCGGTATGATTTAAAGCAACAGCACGACTATCGGCTACAAAACGATCTATCATTTTAACAGCTTCAGGATTCATTGTCATTGCTTTATATCGCTCATGAAGTTCTGCTTTATCTTCTTCTGATAGATTTGCAAGCATTTTATCGAACATATTATTTTCGTGTAAGGCAATAGTACCGAGTCTCCAGCCTGTTGCACCAAAATATTTGGAATAAGAATAAACTAAAATAGTTTGTTCTGGAGCTTTCATTGCCAATGATGTAAAGTTATTAGTAAAAGTTCCGTACACATCATCGGTAAGTAATATTAAATCACCTCGCTCTTTTGCTATTTTCGCAATTTTATCTAAACTTTCTTCGCTAAGCTTAACCGATGGAGGATTCATAGGATTAACCAAGAAAAAAGCTTTTATTTTAGGGTCTCTAAGTTTTTCTATTTCAGAATCAGGGTACTGCCACCCATTATTTTCATCAGAATTAATTTCTACAAGTTTTAAATCGTAATCTTTAAGCTCGGGCATTTCAATATATGGTGTAAATATTGGTGCTCCAATAGCAATTGTATCACCAGCATTTAAAAATTTATTAGCTTTTAAAGTATTAAAAATATATACCATTGCAGCAGTGCCACCTTCAACAGCAAAAACATCAAATTTTCCATTTAGTTCAACATTTTTAGCACCCATTTCTTGCATTAAATATTCTCGCACAATAGTTTCTGAATGAACCAACATTCTATCAGGCACAGGATAATTATCACCAATTATTCCATTTACCCATTCTATTAACAAATCGTCTTTGTTAATATTATAAGTAGATACTGCAAACTCAAAATATTCTTTTAAACAGTTAATACCTTCAATATTTTTATTTTTTTCTATAAAAGTATTAAAACGTTTTGTAATTCCTGCTTTTTGCGCAATACCTCCAAAACCTTCATAACCTGTAAATTGTAATTTACTTTCTTCTAATGCAAACAACCCTAATTGAAAAAAGACATAACGTGGTTTAGTAGCAACCCAATTTGGGTTTCCTCTACCTACATTAATAATTGAATAACTATGTTGTTTATTTACTAGTTCTATTAGTTTATTTTTAACTTCGAACGGGCTTAATTTTGCCAATACTTCTTCTTTTTTTTGTTTCATAATTAATTGTTTTTATATTTCAAATTATTATTTTTAATTTTATGGTACCAAAGTAATAATTATAGGCCCCCAAAGGGTTAAAAATATATTTGCTACAGCATAAGTCATTGTAAAGGTTGGCGTTGGTGTTGCATTACCTGCAGAATCTAGTAGCGCTGCCATACCGGGGTTGGCACTTTTACTTCCCATCAAAACACCTAAAGCCTCTATCGGATTTTTAATTTTAAAAAAATAATAATTTAAAACGAACTGAACTGTCATAGGAATCATAGTTACAACAACCCCTAACAAAAGTAAAGTTACCCCATGTTCTTTTATAGCATCAAGTGCAGGTGCTCCGGCATTTAAACCAACAATTCCTACAAATACTGCTAATCCAAATGTTTGCAAGAAATTTGCAGCTCCTGTATTTACACCTCCTAATTTTGGATGTTGCATTCGTAAATAACCAACAATTAAGCCTGAAATTAAACAGCCTAAACCTGAACCTAAGGCTATAGGAGTAGAATTTATTTCGAAACTTATTTCACCTATTAAATAACCTAGAACCATACCTAATCCGAGTGTTACAAATTCTGTAGCATTTAGAGATGGAGCTTTATAACCTATTAGTTTTTCAATTCTATCTAAATCTTTTTTTCTACCAATAAATGATATTTCATCACCTTTATAAATAATTGTGCCATCTAGAATAGCTAATGGATTTGTTGCTCGTTTTATTTCATTAATATAGACCCCTCCCGTTTCCTTAATATCTATACTGCCTTTTATCCAAGCTAATGTTTTATTATTGTATTTTTTATTTGTTAGTATCACATTTCTTATCTCTTCAGTAAAGTCAGCTGTATGTTCTTGTTCGGAAGTTTCTTCACCAATTAGTGTATTTACCTTAAGCAAGTCAGTCGTTAAACCACTCACATATACAATATCATTTTCCTCAATAATTGTGTTAGAATCTGGCTCAATCCTATTCTCACCTCTAATAATTACTTCTACAGTTAAGCCTGTATGTAAGGTATTTACAAAATATCCGCAATTTTTGTTTACCAATTCTGAGATTTTAGTTATTTTGTATGTTCGTGTAGCAACTCTAGTAATTGGTTCAAATTCACCTTCAGCTAATTCTTTTGCTCCACCCATTTTTTTAGCTAATTTAATAGCTTCGGATCTTATATCCCATTTCATAAAAATTGCGACTATTGGAATCATTAAAATAGGACCAATTGACCCAAAAATATATGTGATTGAATAACCAACCGCTACATTTGTTTTAAGTTGTTTTGCTTCGCTAGCTACTAAACCTAGCTGATCTATTGCATTCCCTGCTGTTCCAATTATTGCAGACTGTGTTAATCCTCCTGCAGCTAAACCTGCTGCAAAACCTTTATCTAAACCAGCCCATATAGCTAAGCCTACTACCGTAATCAACCCCAAAACAGTCATAGAAAGTGCCGCAAATAAATATTTAAAAGAAGATGGTTTTAATGATGAAAAAAATTGCGGTCCACCTAAATAACCAACCATAAAAATAAATAAAGCAAAGAATATGTCTTTAACACTTTCGCTTAGATGAATATCTCCAACTTGTCCTATTATTACAGCAACAATTAGTGTGCCTGCTATACCTCCTAGTTCAAACTTTCCTGCTTTAAACTTTCCTAATAAAAAACCTAGCCCTAATGATAAGAATAGTGTTATAAAAGGAAAATCTCTTAATTGTTGAAATATTATTTCCATAATTTATGTATTTAATTTGTTGTATTGTGTATTATAAATTAAGTAAAAAAGTTATTTTAGATCACCTTTTTTACAGATAGCTTTTTGAGAGGTATAAACATAATTACCTCCTTCCTAATTATAAAAATTAAAAGGACTGTTCTTTTCTTAACAACCCTTTTAACTAAACTAACAAAACTATATTTAATTATTTAAAAAATATGCAACGGACTAATTAATCCGACCATAAATCTACTAGTATTATAATCTTCTACTCCAACTCTAGAAGTTGCATAATCAGAATAATTATAAAATCTTCCTACATATCCAGCAAAGAATTTAATGTTTAAATTCTCCCAAGGAAAGTATTCAATTGTTGGTATAACTCCGTACCCAGTACGCCAATCATCCGTAGTTTTTAATGGATCAATATCATCTTCCCATTTAGCTTTATCCATAAATCCAACAAAACTTACTTGCCATTTATTAGTGAATCTGTAATCCACTTTAAGCCAATGACTCGTATAAAGCGTATTTTGAACTGAATAAGGGAATAAATTATCAGGGATGTCGTTACTAATGATCCCTGTTCTATCCAGATCTTCTTTACTCCACTTATAATCGTATGCTATGGTAAATTTATCAAGTTTTAATTGATTACCTAGCGCTATATAGTTTTTAAAAGTGTTTTTTGCTTCATTAAATAAAGAATAAGACCATATTGTGGTAAGTTTTCCATCTAAAAAACTACCACGCCAGTTAATTACACTAGCTAGCGGAAATTCAGACCCCTCAAGTTTTGGTAAACCTTGGTATAACTCTTCAAATGATTGTGTTCTTGAATTTAATATTTGAAATGAAAATCCGTGCTTATCAAATGCTTGATAGTAAATTCCTACTCCAGTAAGAAAGTTATCTGCCATTTCAATAATATCTGAATACTCATAAATATCAATTGGATTCATATCAAATTCAATTCCTCCCCAGTCTGCAAATGTTTTACCTATGGTGAGTTGAACTTTTTCAGACAGATCAAATCGCAAATATGCAAAATCCACGCCCTTAATGATCTTATCAATAGATTGTGGTTCAAATTCACTTGTATATCTATGTCTAAATCTAAAGAATACTTTTTCAGTTACATATCCTTTTATTTCTAATCTAAACTGCTCAATTCTAAAATTTGACTGTACATGTTCACTATCCTGCCAATCACTTCTATATCCCATCTGCATATTTGCAATGATATCAATGTTTTTCAACAACCCTTGCTTATCTTCAGGAATAATACTTCTATAGGTTGATACGCTATCAGCCTGCCTTAATTGTGCTTGTGCAATTCCTATAGTAAATAGAAAAAGTACAGCACTTAAAATGCTTTTAATTTTCATAATTTATAATTTATAAAAATTAGTAATTAATCATCAATTCTTGTAATTTTTCTCTACTAATATTCTTATTTTGTTGCAATGCAAGCATCAAAAGTATTCTAGCTTTTTGAGGATTCAATTCATCGGAAGAAACTGTTCCATAGTCTTTATCAACAACTTCTCCATGTATTAATACAGCACCTACAGGCACTCGGGTAGCTCTTACAATATGAAAACCTTTAGCAGTTGCTTTTTTTGCTGCAGCTAAAGTTCCTTTATTAATATTACCATCGCCTACGCCAGCTATAACAATTCCTTTTGCTCCTGCTTTTATCATTATATCAATTAAATCTGTAGATACATCTGCACAACCGTAAATAATATCAACACGTGGTAATTCTGTTACTCCTTTAATT
>JAOZLL010000045.1 GCA_029934835.1 Flavobacteriaceae bacterium
CCTTATCTGGTGGCGAAGCCCAACGTATTAAATTAGCTTCGTTTTTAGTAAAAGGAACTAACAAACTAAAAACACTCTTTATTTTTGATGAACCAACGACTGGTTTGCATTTTCATGATATTAAAAAGCTTCTTGATTCTTTTAATGCATTAATAGAAAACGGACATTCGGTAATAGTTATCGAACACAATTTAGAGTTGATAAAAGCTGCAGATTATATCATTGATTTAGGAAAAGAAGGTGGCATAAATGGTGGTGAATTATTATTTCAAGGAACACCTGAGAATTTGATTAAGGCTAAAGATTCATATACTAGTTTTTACTTAAAAGATAAATTAAACTAGTTACTTCTAAATTTTGGTTAAATACAAACCTATTAATGATTAATTGCAGTATGAAAACTTTACCGCAAAGCTCGCAAAGAATTTTTCGCAAGGTGCGCAAAGTTTTTTAATGCAAAATATTAGGAGTCAGTTATAAAAGTTGAGGAGTATTTATCAATAGTTATGAGTTTTACTTGAATTTATTACATTTGTAAAATGTAAACTTAAGTTACAACAGAATATATATGTCAATGTCTTTCTAAAGAAACTGCACATATATTTTCGTTGTGCAAAATAATGAAAAACCTACTTCAAATAATAATTCTGATTTATAGTTCAACCTTATTTGGACAAGATTATTATGAAGTTGACTTATCTAGAGAAAAATCGAACCTTAAAAACATTGTTTTAAAAACAAGGACTTTAAGAGATTCTACGGGAATTACTGATTACATTTCTAATGTCCAGATTTATGATAAAAATGGATTTTCAACACTGGAATTTGACTTGAATAAAAAAGGAGATACTTTAGAAAAAATAACAACTTCTTTTCCTAATAAATATTCGGAATTACAAGTGCATAGTTACTCAAATGCAAAAAGCGATACAGCATATTATTACTATAACAGAAACAACTTTGAGAAAAAGGAAATTTGGAAATGGGGAGATAACAATGAAACTGACACTTACGAATACTACTATGATAAAAACAATCGACTTCTAAAGCAAGAGGTTTATTTCGGAGTTGAAAAATCTTGGGATACTCTGATATACAAAAATGACAGAATTACAACAGTTCTTTCTTATGATGATACATTAGAAAGACAAGATTCAATATCTTATTTATACAATCGGGAAAATCATTTGACTAAAATTTTAAAATATAATTTAGTGAATGAATTGCAAGAAACTCAGACTTTCAAAACAAACCAAAAAGGAAAATTTGTAGAAATAATAAAAGAGTTTAAAACTTTCGAATGGTCTAAAGATAAAAGAAAATATATAATTCGAATGGAATATCATTTGAACGGAGAGTTGAAAACAAAAAGAATTGAGGAATTCATAAACGGAAAAATAGAAAGTAATAGCGAACTGAATTACAACGAATTAGGAATTTTGGAAAGAATTAAAGTAGAAAATATAAAGAAAGGAATAACAACTGAAAAAAAAGTTATTTTACACAACACCGTGTAAAATTCATTGCTAAGTCTTGGCTTACTTAGGAAAATCCTATCGGATTTTTAAGTTGGTTTTGTACTTGTGAAGTTTATCGCTAATTTCACGCAACGAAATCTTACACAATACCGTTCTAAAGTTACTTTTCAATACCCATTAATTATGTCCTTTTGCTTTTGATATTTTTCTTAATAAGAATTCTCAAATCTCCATCTTTTATATTTGTCTCCATAGTAGTACTTTGCACTTTTTGCGAAAAATTCTTTCCGAAACTTACAATTAAAGTAGAGATTACTAACTTTGTGGCAACAATCAATTCTTTTTAAGGATTCAAATCACTATTCATATGAAATTTACACACTATCTATTATTTAGTTTATTACTAAGTATCACAATCAGCTTTGCCCAAGAAAAAGAAAAAGACACTACTAAAAACTCACAATTAGCTGGCTTAAAATTCAGAAGTATTGGCCCTGCTTTTGCTTCAGGTCGTGTAGCTGATTTTGCTGTAAATCCTAATAATCATAGTGAATATTATGTCGCTTTTGCTGCTGGACATATCTGGAAAACTCAAAATAATGGAACTACTTATAAACCAATTTTTGATAAACAAGGTGCCTACTCCATCGGATGCCTAAAATTAGATCCTAATAATTCTAATATTATTTGGACAGGAACTGGTGAAAATAACCACCAACGCTCTGTAAGTTATGGTGATGGTGTTTATAAATCTTTAGATGGTGGGAAATCATGGAAAAATATGGGGCTAAAAGAATCACGACAGATCGGTATGATTGCAATTGATCCTAGAGATTCGAATAGCGTATTTGTTGCTGCCGAAGGTTCTGTTTGGGGATCTGGTGGCGAACGAGGTCTTTATAAAACTGTTGATGGTGGAAAAAATTGGGAAAGAGTTTTAAAAATTAGTGAAAATACTGGAATTAACAGTGTTATAATTGACCCTAAAAATCCAGATGTAATGTATGCAACATCAGAGCAACGCCGCAGACACGTTCATATTCGTATTGGTGGTGGACCTGAAAGTGCTATATGGAAATCAACTGATGCAGGAAAAAACTGGCGAAAACTAACTTCTGGAATTCCAAGTGTAGATAAGGGTGGTATTGGCTTGGCACTTTCTCCAGTTAATCATAATTATATTTATGCAATTGTTGAAGCAGCTATGGACAAAGGTGGATTTTTTAGATCTACAGACCAAGGTGAATCTTGGAAAAAGATGAATGATTATAACACTAGCGGACAGTATTATGCCGAAATCGTTTGTGACCCAATTGATGTTAATACCATTTACTCAACTGAAACACGTTCTAAAGTTTCGTATGATGGTGGAAAAAACTGGGAAGCAATCACCAATAAGAATCGTCATGTGGACGATCATGCTATTTGGATAGATCCATCAGATACAAATCATTATATGATTGGTGGTGATGGTGGCGTTTACGAATCTTTTGATAATGGAGTCCATTTTATTCATAAAACCAATTTACCCGTAACACAGTTTTATAGAGTAAATGTGGATAATGATTATCCGTTTTATAATGTATATGGCGGCACACAAGACAACAATAGTTTTGGAGGTCCTTCACAAACCATTTATACAGATGGAATTAGCCGTGCCGAATGGACGATAACTCTTGGTGGTGATGGTTACTGGCAAGCAATAGATCCTGAAAATCCTGATATTGTTTATTCAGAATATCAGTATGGAAACTTATATAGATACGATAAAAAGAGTGGTGAGCGTATTTCTATTAAACCTTTACCTCGAAAACATGAAGACACTTATAAATGGAATTGGAATACTCCGTTTATACTCAGTAAACACAACAATAAAAAATTATATATAGCTGCCAATAAAGTTTTTAAAACAACTGATCGTGGTGAATCTTGGGCAGTTATCAGCGATGATATCACCAGAAAACTATCACGTGACAAATGGCCAGCCATGGGACGTTACTGGAGTGTTGATGGCGTGGCTAAAAATGTTTCCACTTCCTTATATGGAATGGCGGTTTCCTTCACTGAATCTCCTCTAAAAGAAGGCTTGCTTTATGTTGGTACCGATGATGGTGTAATCCAAATATCAGATAATGATGGACAAGAATGGCACAAGACACAAAACTTTAAAGGAGTTCCTGAATATACTTATGTTAGTGATATCTTAGCTTCTAAACATGATGAAAATACTGTCTACGCCTCTTTTGACAACCGAAAAAGGGATGATTTTACTCCGTATGTTTTAAAGAGTACTGATAAAGGTAGAACATGGAAATCTATCCGTTCAAACTTACCAAAAAACGGAACGGTTCACACTCTAGAACAAGATCATGTAAACCCAAAATTATTATTTGCAGGTACAGAATTTGGCGTTTTTTATAGTGATAATGATGGTGAAAAATGGACTCAACTAAAATCGGGTATACCAACTATTTCCGTTAGAGATATGGTTATTCAAGAACGTGAAAATGACTTAGTATTAGCCACTTTTGGTAGAGGTTTTTATATTTTGGACAACTATACTGCTCTAAGAGATATTTCAAATATAAGCAGTAGCAAAGAATCATATATTTTTCCAATTAAAGATGCATTACTATATATACCAAAAAATAGAGGTGGCTACGGTTATGGTTCTATGCCATATAAAGCTAAAAATGCTGCTTTTGGAGCAACATTTACTTACTTTTTAAAGGAAATTCCTAAAACAAAACAATCCGAACGAAGAAAAAAGGAAAAAGATTTGATGAAATCTAAATCTCCTATTCCTAATCCAACACCAAAAGACCTTTATACGGAAGAAAATGAATTAGAGCCTTATCTGCTTTTTAGCATTACGGATAATGAAGGTAACGAAGTTAGAAAACTTACAGCAAAAGCTAAAAAGGGCATCAACAAAGTAACTTGGAATTTACGTTATCTTTGGGATACACCTATAAAACCTTCTAAAGAATTTAAACCTTTCCATAAAAACTCTAGTGGAATTTTTGTACTACCAGGAAACTATCAAGTTAAAATGGATTTAATTCATAACGGAAAAACATCCGAATTAGTTAGTGAGCAAAGATTTGTAGTTAAACGATTAAACAACACTACTTTACCAGCCAATGATACAAGCGAATTACTTGCTTTTCAACTCAAACTAAAAGAATTAGGGCGTATCACTTGGGGTACAAATTCATTATATGCTGAATTAACCGAAAAGGTAAATAGCCTAGAACAAGCTGTTTTAACCACAACTGATATTCCTTTTGAATTAAAAAGTGATTTGGGAACTATCAGGCAAAAATTACAAGATATAAATTGGCAATTAAATGGGGAAAAACCAAAGGCTAGTTACGAAGAAACACAGCCTGCACCTATGGCAATTAATACAAGGTTAAATAGTATTATCTATGTACATAACCAATCTACATCTGCAGTAACTAAAAATCAAATAGACGGTTATCAAATACTTAAAGAGAAACTACAACCCATAATTAATCAATTAAATGATATTGCTACAAAACAAATACCTACAATTGAAGAAACTCTAAGTGCCCATAAAGCACCATGGACTTCAGGCAGAGTATTAAGATTTAAAGAATAAAAGAATTTCTTGAAGATAGAGCTGAGATTTTTAACCAAAGACTCAAAATTAAGACTATTTATTTGTCGACTTTAATAACACACTAATCCCATCATAAAGCTTGGAATTTGCTAAAACTGCACCTTGCTCTATCAATTTAAAAAGCTCTTCATTACGACTCGTAGTGTAGGGCTTTTCCCCTTTTAAATATTGAATGGACTTGTCATCCGAATGATCCATAAACCAATCAAAACCTTCTTTTTCTTGTAAGTTTATGCCTTCTTTTTCAACACGAACCACAATTCGGTTTATGGATTCTGGTAAACAATGAAATAAATTTAAACTGTCTTTTGAGAAGTGTTCCAAATACTCCGTTTTACTCAACACTTCTTCCCAAACTAAATCACTAAAGCTTTTAAGTTGGGCTAAGACTTTATTCGGTTCTTTTTTTTTGATTCTACTCCATGCCATTTCATCAATCTTTTGTGCGGCTAAAAAAGTGGCAAATTCTTGGTGTAATTCTTCAAACTGTTCTCTACTTAGTAATCTATATTTCACTTTATAATTTTTATAATTGTGGCAAAAGTAAGGAAATATTATTTTTCATATCCCACCCAAAAATAAATACTATATTTGTTCTCCCAAAAAAATACAAATGAGTAAACAAGAATTAATCCTTCAAATACGTCAAGCACGTACAGCACACATAAAATGGCGCTCTACGGCTCAAGCGATACACATGGGTTTACCTATGCTTGAAAAAAAAGTTGATCTGTCTCAAACAGACTGTGCATTTGGACAGTGGTTTTATGGTGATGGACAGCATTTATCTCTGTTAGAGACATTTCAAGAATTAGAACCACTTCACGATAAAATCCATCATATATATCAATCTATATATCACCTTTATAATAAAAAGAAAAAATCTAGCTTATTAACACTAAAAGTTCAAGATGAACTTATTGAAAAGAACCAAATAGCTGCTTATTTCAAAGACTTGGCTAGAGTTTCTAAGAATCTTATGAATGTTTTGAAAGAATTAGAAAAAGATATCACTAATTTGCCAAATTTGTATTTTGAAAAAGACTACATAATTGGAAGTAAAGACGAACCCATTTAGTATTGAGATATATTTAACTTTGATACCTTACTTGAAAAGACTTATTTTCCTATTTTTGTAAACGTTTTTATATAATAATTATGTCTAGAATCTTGTTAGCTCTTTTTCTTATTAGCATATACTCCTGTGATGATGGAGATTTTGAAATTCCTTCATTTGATTTTAATGATACGGTAAATTCATGTGGAACTTATGTAGTTTACCGCACCAACTCAAGTCAAACTGAGGCCTTGATTTTACGTCTTACCGATCAAGAAATTATACCAGAGGAAACCACAAGCCAAAGAGAACTTTCTATTACTACTGAAAATGTGCAATACCGCATATTTGATGGAGAAATAAGTAACAATTATTTTTGTGCAGATATTCCTCCTACCGAACCAATTGTAACCCGTAATTGGACAGGTGTTCCTGGTGCTGATAACTTTATAAGTATTGATACTACCGCCGTTCTTGATGATAACCTTGATGTTATTGGCTATGAACACAGCATAACAATACACAATCTTATTCTAGAAAGTAACGACGAAAGTATGACTTTTGAAACCTATGAGTTTGGAAGTTTTACCATTAATATCTAAGTACATTTCCTATCCGTTCTTAAAAACATAGATAATCTGATACAATAAGTTCCCCAAACTACTGTTATTTTTGTGGGAGCTTTAAAACTTTAGCTATGTTCATGTATAAAATGAGCTCAATATGATAAAGTAAAGCAAGTAATAAACAATCAATGAAAATAAAAGTATTCTTCATACTCCTTATCTGGATGCAAATCCTAACAGCGCAAACGGCTCGTAAGTATTCAAATGAATTTCTTAATATAGGTGTTGATGCAGCTGCATTAGGTATGGGAAATACCGTTGTTAGTACCATAAATGATGTCACAGCAGGTTATTGGAATCCGGCTGGGTTAATGAATATTAAAGATACACAAGGAGCACTTATGCATGCCTCCTATTTTGCTAATATTGCACAATATGACTATATCGCTTTTGCTATGCCACTGAATGATGAAAGTGTATTTGGAGCTTCATTGATTCGATTTGGAGTCGATGACATTCTTGACACAACACTACTTATTGATAGTCAAGGAAATATTGATTATAATAATATAAATCTGTTTTCAGCAGCTGACTATGCTTTAACACTTTCTTATGCGCGTAAACCCATTATAAAAGATATGTATTGGGGTATTAATGCAAAGATTATTCACAGACGTATAGGAAAATTTGCCACTTCGTATGGTTTTGGTTTTGATGCAGGATGGCAATACGCAAACGAAGATTGGCACTATGGAATAATGCTCAGAGATATTACCACTACATTTAATATTTGGAATATTGATGAAGAAAAGTTTTCTCAAATACAAAATGCAATACCAGGAGAAAATCAAAAATTACCTGAAACTACCGAGCTTACCATTCCCAAAGCACAATTAGGTGTTTCAAAAGATTGGGATTTAACACGTGATATAGGCCTACAAACAGCACTCGATTTTAATGTACGTTTTACAAAAACCAATGACATCATCAGTAGTGATTTTGCAAGTGTAGAACCTGCTTTTGGCTTTCAAGTAGATTATCTGAATATGGTTTTTTTACGTGGTGGAATAAGTAATTTACAACAAGAAACCTTATTTGATGAATCAACAAGCCTTTCTTGGCAACCTAATTTTGGTGTCGGATTTAGATATAATGGTATTCAAATTGACTATGCCTTAACCAACATCGCCAGTGTTGGCAATGCACTATATAGCAACATTTTCTCTGTAAAAATAGATTTTGATGCTTTTAGGTAAATCTTTCCAATAAATTCGAGTATTTTCGTAGCATAAGCAATTTACATGTATAAAAACTACTTACTGAGCCTTTTATCAGGATTATTTCTCGCTTTTTCTTGGCCTACTTATGGTTTCTCTTTATTGATATTCTTGGCTTTTATTCCGCTTTTACTCGCAGAAAAAAATATAAGAGAACAATCCCCAAAACATAATAATTTTCATACTTTTTTTGCTTCTTATTGTACTTTTTTAATTTGGAATACGATCACTACTTGGTGGATATGGAATTCAACTGAAGTTGGTGGCGTTTTTGCTATTGTAGTGAATTCATTATTAATGGCTTTAGTTTTTCAACTGTATCACCTTATTGCCAAACGTAAGCCAAAACGATTTGCCTCGATATTCTTAGTCGCTATTTGGATCTCATTCGAAAAATTTCACCTTATTTGGGAATTCTCATGGCCTTGGCTAAACTTAGGAAATGTTTTTTCAGAACAACCACAATGGATACAATGGTATGAATATACGGGAATATTTGGAGGTAGTTTATGGATTTGGATAGTCAATATCAGTATTTATACTGCTATTGTTGCCTACCAAAAGACGTCCAATTCAAAAGTGCTGATAAAAAAACTTATCCTTTCTTTAAGCTTTATTGTTTTGGGAATTTTTATTTCTTTATATCAATACAATACGTACGATGAAAAAGGACAAAGCTTTACAGCTATTTTACTTCAACCCAACACAGATCCATATACAAAAAAATACCATCAATCATCCGATAAAATTGCACTCGATCTCATACGATTAACGAAATCTAAAATGGATGATGATGTGCAATTCGTACTCGCTCCAGAAACTGTTTTTTCTAGAAAAACAAGTATTGAGAATTTCATACAAGGACATGCTTATAAGAGCTTGAAAAGTTATATTTCTAAGTATCCTAAGAGTAGTTTCTTATCTGGAATAGATTTATGGAAAGTATACAATACGCCTAAAATGCCATCAGCTACGGCAAATAGATTTAGCAATACCGATCAAGCTTGGTACGAGAGTTTTAATACAGCTATTTATATCACAAATGAGCCTAAAACTCCTGAAGTTTATAACAAATCTAAGTTAGTTGTAGGCGTTGAACATTTTCCTTTTAGAAGTGTTTTACAACCTTTATTAGGAGATGTTATGATTGATTTAGGCGGCAGTGTTTCCACCTTAACACCTCAAGATGAAGCTGAAATTTTTATTCATCCAAATCAGAAGTTAAAAGCAGCGCCAATTATTTGCTATGAATCTATTTATGGAGAATATATGGGTGAATATGTTCAAAGAGGAAGTAATTTTTTTGCTATCATTACCAATGACAGTTGGTGGGGAAATACTCAAGGACATCGGCAATTATTGAGTTATGCAAGGCTTCGAGCCATCGAACATCGACGTTCTATCGCAAGAAGTGCTAATTCTGGTATTTCAGCTTTTATCAATCAAAGAGGTGATGTTTTAAGCAGTATAGCCTATGAAACACGTGGTGCATTAAAAGGTCAAATTCAAGCCAATGAACGCATTACTTTTTATAGTACACATGGTGATTTTATTGCACGAATAGCTTCTTTTGTTGCGGTACTTTTCTTATTGGTTGGTCTATTTGTACGAAAGACTTCTTGAGGTTCAGTTTATCCGACTCCAATCTGAAAATAAGTGAAACCTTTTTTCACTAATTCAATGGCATCATACTGATTTCGTCCATCAAAAATTACAGGATTAGACAGCTTGGTTTTTATATCATTAAAATCAGGACTACGAAATTCCTTCCATTCAGTTACTAAAACCATTGCATCAGCTCCTTGTAGTGCTTCATATTTATCGGTAACATAAGTAATACCTTCTAGATTTTTAAAATAATACTCTTGAGCAACTTCAATTGCTTCTGGATCATAAGCCACAACTTTTGCACCTTGATTAACAAGATATTTTACCAAAGTAATAGAACTCGCATCACGCATATCATCGGTATCTGGTTTAAAAGCTAAACCCCAAAGTGCTATGGTTTTTCCTATTAAATTACCATCAAAATAACGATTTATCTTAGCGCCTAAAACTTCTTTTTGTTTTTTATTTACTTTTTCAACTGCTTCTAAAATATGAGGTGTATACTGATGATCTTGAGCCGTTTTAATCAATGCCTGTACATCTTTTGGGAAACAACTTCCTCCATATCCAGCACCTGGGTAAATAAAACTATAACCAATTCGTGAATCACTACCAATTCCTCTACGGACTTCATTTACATCAGCTCCAACAGCCTCACAAATATTTGCAACTTCATTAATAAAACTAATTTTTGTAGCCAACATGGCATTCGCAGCATATTTGGTCATTTCTGACGATGCAGTATCCATGGCAATAAAACGATCATTTTTAGCCATAAATGGCTTATACAAACGACGCATTATATCAAAAGCTTCTTCTGATTTTGCACCAACTACTACTCTATCAGGTTGCATGAAATCGGCTACGGCAACACCTTCTTTTAAAAACTCAGGGTTACTAATTACTTCAACTTTAAAAGCTACACCTCGTTGCTTTAGAACGGTTTCAATTTCATCTTGTACAATCTTGGCTGTTCCAACTGGTACAGTAGATTTATTGACGACCATCATATCCTTGTCCATACTCTGCCCAATTTCTTTAGCTACTGCAATCACATGTTGCAGATCGGCACTTCCATCTTCACCCATTGGTGTCCCGACAGCTATAAAAACCAATTCAGATTGATTAATGGCATCAGTAGCTACCGTATCAAAAAACAAGTTGCCGTGTTCTATGTTTTGGTTAACCATCTTTTGTAAACCACGCTCATAAATAGGAATAATTCCTTTTTTAAGCTTGTCAATTTTTACTTTATCAATGTCAATACAAGTAATATGATTACCCATTTCTGCAAAACATGCTCCTGTTACTAATCCAACATAACCTGTTCCTATTATTGTTATTTTCATTTATTTATGTTTTTTCTCGCAAAGCGATGAGTTGAGCGAAATCGAAACTACTCAAAGACGCAAAGCTGTGTGTTATTATTTTCTATGTGTGTCAAGATATAATATACTTGATTCATTTATATTTATTATACTACTAAAAAACTAAATCTTAAAAAATAGTCAGTATCTTTTTAAATCTTAAAACGCTAAAAACTCTTTTAAGTATTAAATCATTAACACTAATTCAAGCTACAAAGGTGAGAAATTTTGATGTATCAAGTTATAATTTTATCCTAATTATCTATAAAAATAATTCCTAAATTAACAGAAAGTCACGAACTAATCTAAAGTAGTAAAAACCGAATTTTTTGATTTAAACTCAGGAACCATATTCTTAAGACACTTAACAATCTCATTATTTGATAAATCAGATAAGGATTCTAATTTTTTAAAAGAAGTAATTATAGCTGATTCATTGCTTGGTTTAACTTCTGCAATCATTATTTTAGGATGATGTGTTGTATGCACATTTTCGGTATCATTAAGTAATTCTTCATAAAGCTTTTCTCCTTGACGAAGGCCTACTATTTTAATATCAATTTCTTCTGGATATTTGAAACCGGAGAGATGTATCATCTTTTTAGCCAAATCAAAAATCTTAACAGATTTCCCCATGTCAAAAACAAAGACTTCTCCTCCTTTTCCCATCACACCAGCTTCTAAAACCAATTGACAGGCTTCAGGTATCGTCATAAAATAACGGGTAATATCCGTATGAGTAACGGTTAATGGACCTCCTTTAGCAATTTGTTTTTTAAATAATGGAATAACAGAACCATTTGAACCCAATACATTTCCGAATCGAGTGGCAATAAATTGAGTCTTATTTTGTTTGGCGCAATAACTAGCATACATCTCAGCAACACGTTTGGTTGCTCCCATCACATTTGTCGGATTTACTGCTTTATCAGTTGAGACCATCACAAATTTTTCAACATTATATGCTAAAGCTAAATCCATAATTTGTTTTGATCCTAAAACATTTACTTGAACTGCTTCGTAGGGACTATCCTCCATTAAAGGCACGTGTTTATAGGCTGCTGCGTGATATATAATCTGAATTTGATAGGAATCAAACAGTTTTTTCATCCTCGACTTATCTCGGATATCAGCGACTAAACAAGTGAAATTTTGAACATTTTTTTGTATAAACTCTTGTTGAACATCATAAATAGCTGACTCAGCTTGATCTAAAAGAATAAGATGTTTATAATCATAATTGCTTATTTGTTTTGCCAACTCACTTCCAATGGAGCCCGCCGCACCAGTAATGAGTACTACCTTTTGATGAATTTCATTTTGAACTTCAGGATTATTAAGATTAATAGGGCTTCTATCTAATAAATCATCAATTTTTACTTCCTCAATTTGTGATACTTTAAGCTCTCCATCTATCCATTTTTCAACTGGAGGAACAATTTTAACTTTTACGGGTAGTTTCGTAGTAATATTATCGACCAATTCTAATAAATCAGCAGCTGAAATATTCTGAATAGAGACGATAACATCTTTAATCTGACGTTTGTTAATGAAGTTTATATCTATCTGATTGGAATGAAATACTTTTACGCCGTCATAGGTCTTTCCTTTTTTATGTAAATTACCATCAATAAAACCAACAACTTGCATGTCTGATTTTTTATCATTTTTTATTGTATTACAAGTTATTAATCCAGAGTCACCTGCACCATAGATGAGTACTTTCCTTGAATTTTTCACTCCTTTTAACAGCATATAATAAATCTGTTTAAAAATATAACGACTTGCAATTAATACAATTACGTTTAATAAAAAATGTATCGCAATTATTGATCGAGGAATAGTAAAATCTTGAAGAACACCTAATTGTCTATTTAAAAAAATAATAAATCCAAGAAAAAAAGCAAGTAAAACTGCAGCAAGAGAAACATTAAAAGCATCTCTGGTTCCTGTATGACGAACTACACCTTTATAGGAGCCTATTATGTAAAAACTAACTAAAGCTAAAAATCCAACTAAAGGCAATTGTAAAACAAAATGATGCGTACCAAAATCTAACTCAAAATTAAAGCGAACCAAATAGGCGACAAAAAAGGTTTGTAGCACTAAAGAAATATCAATTAACAACACTACCCAACGTGCAGTAATATGATTGGTATTTCTATTAAAAAAAGGGAGCTGCATTATTTTTACATTTATATAGCAAGAGACAAAGTTACTATAATGTTTGACTTAAAACAAAAATGCTAAAATTCATTTCTTATAATAATCATCCACGGCAAACACATCATAAAAAATTTAACGTATTTTCTTTAAGAAACTTTTGCGTAAAACTTTATGAATCTCTGTTTTATAGCTATTTTACATTTAGTTATTTAAGGCTTAAACAACTTTATTCTTAAAAGTATCTAATTTAAAATTACATCAATTCCACACATAAAAATCAACCAGAATATAGGAATACTCTCTACCCAAAATGAAGTATAATACTTTGATTGCTTTGGACTTGCTTTAATCAAAAACAACAAACTAATTATAAAGACAAACAAGTCGGATAGAATAATAACCTCATTTAATGGAAATCTTAAAAAACTTAATACAAGGTACAATACCAATAGTAAAACACCTACACCTATTGTCTTTGATACACCTATTTGTTGGGGTAATGTTTTTAAATCAGGTATGTCAATTTCAATATCTCTAATATCAAAAGGAAGTACTAATGCCATTATTAATATAAAACGTTGGGTAAATTGCACCCATACATGGGTTTCAAAAATCTGAGAATGTAATGGAAGTAACACAGTTACTATTGACCAAACTAAGGCAATACTAAAAAGTTTTAATTTAGGGTAATTTCTTAATGAAACCTTCTTGCCTTTATAGTTTAAAATTGGAATAGCATACCAAAAGGTCAATAATACAGCAGGAATTAATACTAAAATTTGAGCTAGTTGAAGTAAAGATCCAAAATACACTGTTCCTATAAGTGAAACAAAAATTAGTACTATAATGTCAAATGGCTGCTTTTTTAAAAATGACAGTACTGAATAATAAGTACAGGTGCAATTTTCAAAAACTCTAATAAATTGATAACTTAATAATATACTAAAGAAAACAAATAGAGGGCTTATAAATACGTTATCTATATTTAATCCATAAACACTGATCAACAAAAAACTAGCTCCTGCTATTCCAACATGAATATTGGATTCTACATAAAACTTAATAAGTTTTTTCATTAGTTGCATGTGGTAAAAGTAGTAATATTTAGATTACAAATTCTAAGTGAAATTTAATTGAGCATACCGTATTTATACGAATAGATTAAGTTACTAACCTATCATATAACTAAAAGTTGGATGACTGATGACAGATGACCGATGTTAGTGTGGGAAAACTTTAATTATTTCGACAAAAGACGTAAGACCTTTTCACTAAAAGCCCTAAATAGGGGAAGTTCCCTTAATCGTACAATCATCAAATAATGCGAAGCTAAAGCGATGGGCATCGCCTGAATGGTGGGCTGGCAAAAAGGCAATCTTTTTTGCGAAAACTCATTAAAATATCCAGATATTCCTTTTAATTTTTCACTTTAAATCTCACCTTTTCTTTTGCTTCTGTGAATGAAAGCTTACATCAAATTCAGATTACTAATAAGACGTCCAAAAATGTAAATATATTTGAATATGAATCAGTTAATTAATCATCATATTTTTGTAAATTTGGGCTCTTAAATTCAATCAAAAAATGAGAACAGATTCTTTTCAATTACGACATATTGGACCTCAAGAAAGTGAGCAAGCTGAAATGCTTCAAGCTTGTGGCGTATCTAGCCTTAAAGAGCTTATAAATAGCACAATACCTCAAGACATCCGCAAAAAGGAAGCCTTGAACCTACCAGAAGCAATGAGTGAACAGGAATATATGGCACATATTCTGGAGTTGGAAACGATGAATAAAGAATATAAAACCTATATCGGTATAGGTTACCATCCAACAGTAATGCCTGGCGTAGTTCAACGTAATATCCTAGAAAATCCAGGTTGGTATACTGCCTACACGCCTTATCAAGCTGAAATTGCACAAGGTCGTTTAGAAGCTTTGTTAAATTACCAGACCATGATTTCGGATTTAACGGGTATGGAAATGACAAATGCTTCCCTTTTAGACGAAGGAACTGCTGCTGCTGAAGCTATGATTATGTTATATAACACCCGTAGTCGTAAGCAGAAAAAATCAAATATTAAACAGTTTTTTGTATCAGATAAAGTATTGCCTCAAACTATTGCTGTCTTACAAACACGTTCAGAACCTTTAGGAATAGAATTAGTAATTGATAATCATGATACCATTTCGTTAAATCCGGACTTCTTTGGCGCTTTAGTACAATATCCAGCTAAATATGGTGAAGTATATGACTATAAAGACTTTGTAGATAATGCACATAGTTTTGAGATTAAAGTAGCCGTTGCAGCAGATTTAATGAGTTTAGCTTTATTAACACCTCCAGGAGAATGGGGTGCAGATGTCGTTATTGGTACTACACAACGTTTTGGTATACCTATGTCTTATGGAGGACCACATGCGGGTTATTTCTCCACAAAAGAGGAATACAAACGTCATATTCCGGGACGAATAATTGGTATCACTGAAGATTTAGATGGAAAACGTGCTTTACGAATGGCTTTACAAACACGTGAACAACATATTAAACGGGAAAAAGCAACATCAAATATATGTACAGCACAGGTTTTACTAGCCGTTATGGCTGGTATGTATGGTGTATATCACGGACCTGATGGAATCAAATATATAGCAACTGGAATTCATCAACTTGCTATAACCTTAGACAAAGGTTTGGCACAAATGGGTATTCCTCAAGAGAATATATCCTATTTCGATACGCTAATAGTAAAGGTTAAAGATGCTAGTAAAGTTAAAAAAGAAGCAGAGAAAAATGAAGTAAATTTCTGGTTTATAGATAATCAAACAATAAGCATTTCTTTAAATGAAGTAGCTACTTTAGGTGATGTCAATCAAATTTTACAAATCTTAGCCAAAACAGAAAATAAAAAGTTTAAGGCACTTGATACGGTTTCTATCGAAAATAATATCACACCTGATTTAAGACGAACTAGTTCGTACATGACACACGAGGTGTTTCAGAAATATCATTCTGAAACAGAAATGATGCGTTATATCAAAAAGTTAGAAAATCGTGATTTATCCTTAAACCACTCTATGATTTCTCTAGGTTCTTGTACCATGAAATTGAATTCAGCAACCTCTATGATTCCCTTAAGCTGGCATAGTTGGGGTGATGTACATCCATTTGTTCCTCTTGAACAAGCTGGTGGTTATCATACCGCCTTAAAAGGTTTGGAGGTCGCTCTCAACGAAATTACAGGTTTTGCCGCTACATCATTACAACCTAACTCAGGTGCTCAAGGAGAATATGCGGGATTATTGGTGATACGAGCTTATCAAAAATCTATTGATCAAGGACACCGAAATATCGTCTTAATTCCTGCTTCTGCTCACGGTACTAATCCTGCCTCTGCAGTTATGGCAGGCTATAAAGTAGTCGTTATCAAAACAACCGAAGAAGGAAATATTGATGTAACTGATTTAAAAGAAAAAGCACTATTACACGCGGAGAGTTTAGCAGGTTTAATGGTAACCTATCCATCTACACACGGTGTATTTGAAAGTGCCATCAAAGAAATTAATCAAATCATTCATGACAATGGTGGTTTGGTTTATATGGATGGTGCCAATATGAACGCACAAGTTGGTTTGACCAATCCTGCCATAATTGGTGCAGATGTGTGTCATTTAAATTTACACAAAACTTTTGCTATTCCACATGGTGGTGGTGGTCCAGGCGTTGGACCTATTTGTTGTACTGCTGAATTAGCTCCTTTTTTACCCGGTAGTCCTTTGGTGGAATCTGGTGGTAAAGATGCCATTTCAGCTGTTTCATCTGCACCTTGGGGCTCTGCATTGGTAACGATTATTTCTTATGCCTATATTAAAATGCTTGGTGGAGATGGACTTACTGAAAGTACTAAAATGGCCATTTTAAATGCGAATTATTTAAAAGCAAAATTAAGCGAAGACTACCCAATTCTCTATTCTGGAGAAAAAGGTTTTGTAGGTCATGAAATGATTGTAGACTTTAGAGATTATAAAGCCA
>JAOZLL010000110.1:0-3293 GCA_029934835.1 Flavobacteriaceae bacterium
ATAATCGTTTCTTTTTCACTAAAAAAAGAAATATAGGTTTCTGAAAAAATATCAACTGCATGTTTTACAATATCAACAATATTCAAAGGTTCTTTTTTAGCAACAGGCATCTTTGCAAAATCAGAAAATGCAGAAGCAATTGTCGTCATGGTATCTATCTGTTGGATGATGGTGTGACTAAACTCAGTCACTTTTTCTTTTGCTTCAGGGTCGGTTGGATCAAACCTTCTCTGAAAACTCTGTACAGATAAACGCATAGGAGTCAACGGGTTCTTTATTTCATGTGCTACTTGTTTTGCCATTTCACGCCATGCGTGTTCCCGTTCACTTTTGGCTAATTTTACAGCACTTTCCTCTAATTGATCAATCATACTGTTATAAGCATTGACTAAATTATGGATTTCTTCACTGCCTCCTTTTATTTCTATTCGTTCATTTTGACTAGAGAAATGAGTTTGATTCATTTTTTCGATAACTGTTTTTATAGATCGCGTAATATAACGTGATAAAAAATAAGCAAGAATTATCGCAATAAAGAAAACAAATAAGAATACCACAAAAATTCGTGTTAGAAACTCATTGAGTTCATTCTGAAGGAATTTACTCTCTTCTAAATAGGAGATATTAAGAATTCCTATTGGAGTAAACTTTGTATCATAAATATAAGAATAGGATGATTTATAATCTTTTTTTTCGAATTCTAAACTTTCTACAAACCTATGTTCTATCGTATCTTTTATTATTTGAAGTGTCTTCTTAGAAATCCTTTTGTGACTGGTGTCTTTAGTTAAACTTGCCCGAGAAGTCTTGAGCAACGTTCCTTCTAAATCAAAAAGATAGACTTCCATACCATGTACATCTGCAATTTCATAAATCTTATCTTTAAATATATTGGATAGTTTACTCGTTTCAACCGTCCATGTTGTATTTATTAATTCATATTCAATATCTCTTTTTATAGCGGATTCTTTACGTTCTAAACGTTTTATATGATAATCATGGGCTTGTTCTCTATATTGAAAAACGGTCACCACAATTATCATTACTGATGCAATAATTACCACCAATAACATCGATAAAAAAATACGAATTTGCAAAGAAAGTCTTTTGATTTTCATATATCTAAATATTTACCGCTAAGCAATGAGTTGAGCGAAGTCGAAACTACGCAAAGGCACAAAAAGTTTTTAATCATTTCCTTGAGTTCAAAATTGCACATGCTCGGTTCATCTGGTAAAAGTAACAAAAAAGAATTTCCTACATTTGACATTTAATTATAATACAATCTTGTATCTAAAACGAGTATGGTATCCTAATAGCTATCAAGAGAGACAACGAAACGATTAACATGCAGCTTAGCGCCTTTGCGTCTTTGCGAGAAAATTTTAAATCTATGAAACCTATTCTATTCTTACTAATACTAGTTCAAAGCATATTCTCTTGGTCGCAACAAACTACTGATAGTTTAGCCGTTGAGAAATCATTCTGGAAAAATGTACACTTTGGTGGTGGTATTCAACTGGGAATTAGCAATGCCTACACAACAATAGGAATCTCTCCTTCGGGTATCTATGAATTTTCAAATAAATTTTCAGCTGGAATTGGCGTGAGCTATTTATACTCAAAATACAAATATGACAATGTACACTATCATGTGTTTGGAGGAAGTGCTTTAGCACTTTATAATCCTATTAAAGAAATTCAACTTTCAACCGAATTTGAGGAATTAAGCGTCAACTCAAATACAATTGATTCTTATTGGGTTCCTGCTTGGTATATGGGTGCCGCCTACTCTATGGGACGCCATGCAGCAATTGGTGTTCGATATGATGTTTTATATGATGAAGGAAGAAGCATCTACGACAGTCCATTTACTCCTTTTGTTAGAATTTATTTTTGATTTTATCACCACTAAGGACACGAGGTTTCGCACAAAGAACACTAAGAACACTAAGAAATAATACTTTTATGAGCGTTAAATTCAAGAAAACTTATTTTTCAAATATACCTTTTGCCATTCTCGTTTTAAAATTGCAAAACTAGCTTTTTGGGCAATCTCTTTTACACTTTCTACTCCTTTGTTCTGCATCGAATTTTCAGGAACATCTACCCGATATAACAATTGCAAATAAGAATCGAAATGATGTTGTAATAAGTTTTCAATAGTGTTATTTAAAGTCAAAACCAATTTTTCTGTTGAGGTGGATTCCTCAAATTCAATACTTAAGCCTGACAATTCAAAATCTTTTATCAATTGATTTAACAAATTTTGATATAACCCTGCATCTTGAGCTAATACTACTAATGCTTCACTATTATTTGCTTTTGGGATCACTGATTTCTTTTTTCTAGACTCATAACTAAATCTCTTAAGGTGTTTTTTGGTTCTTTATCAATATTTAGACTTTCTAATAAAGCAAGTGCCTTATTTGAATACATACTAATCTGTTCTTTAATCAGATGATCCGATTGATACTGTCTAAAAATAGTTTTCACCAAACTTATCTTTTCCACATCATTTACAGATTTGTTATATAATTGCATTAGTTGAGTGGTATCTGCGTTTGAAGCAATTTCTAGTGTTTTTAAATACAACCACGTCTTTTTATTTTCAAGAATATCACCTCCTATTTGTTTCCCAAAAGTAGCAACATCACCAAAAGTGTCTAAATAATCATCTTGTAATTGAAAAGCCATCCCAAGGTGAATTCCAAAATTATATATTTTTTGTTGCTCCTCTTTTGAAGCACCAGCGACAATAGCGCCCATTTGTAAAGCTGCACCAACCAATACTGATGTCTTAAATTCTATCATTTTAAGATATTCTGGTAAAGTCACATTATCTCTCGTTTCAAAATCCATGTCATATTGTTGTCCTTCACAGACTTCAACTGCAGTTTTACCAATCAACTTCATAAGTTCCATAAAAACAACTGGTTCATAACTTTCAAGATATTGATATGAATTAATCAACATTACATCTCCAGAAAGAATTCCAGTATTGACGTTCCATTTTTCGTGAACTGTTGCTTGACCACGACGAATAGGCGCCTGATCCATAATATCATCATGTAGCAAAGTAAAGTTATGAAACACTTCAACTGACAATGCCGCATCTAATGCAATTTTCGGCTTTTCGCCAAAGGCCTCTGCACTTATTAATACTAATATTGGACGCAGTCGCTTACCTCCTATTTGCAAAATATAGTCAACTGGTTCATAAAGATTTACAGGATCTTTAGTTTTTATTTTCTCTTGTAAATGACCTAGAAATAGGCTTTTATAATCGTTTA
>JAOZLL010000110.1:3393-5660 GCA_029934835.1 Flavobacteriaceae bacterium
ATAAAACTTTACACCAACGCAGTAATTCTACTTGTGAATTATGCAGTTCTACTGAAAACCTACATGTATTCGAAGTTCCTTCTAATAATCTTGGGAATGACGAACACAAAATTCTGATTTGTGATACATGCAAAGGACAAATAGACAATCCAGATAGCATGGATTCAAATCATTGGCGTTGTTTAAATGATAGTATGTGGAGTACCGTTCCTGCAGTTCAAGTAATGTCTTGGATTATGCTACATCGTCTAAAATCTGAAGGTTGGCCTCAAGCTTTACTAGATATGCTCTATTTAGATGAAGAAACCCAAAAATGGGCAGAAGCAACTGGTGAAGGCAGTGATGAAGAGGCAATCAAACATATTGATAGTAATGGTATTTTACTTCAAAATGGTGATTCAGTGGTACTGATAAAAGATCTTAATGTAAAAGGAGCAAATTTCACTGCAAAACGTGGTGCTCATGTTCGCCGAATAACCTTGGTTCATGACAATGCAGAACATATAGAAGGAAAAATAGACGGACAACATATTGTAATTCTTACCAAATTTGTAAAAAAGAGTAATTAGTTCTCTGCAAAACTCTTAAATCAATTTTATAAGCTTTGGGATTTTACTTTGGCTGAAAGCCAAAAATATAATAGCTTATGGCAACGCCATAAGTCCTAACGAACAAAATCCTTTCCCTACAAACTCGCCTTTGGCGAGTTTGTAGGGAATATTTTTCTGTTTTACAAGCATAGGGCGCTGCCCCATACTTTTATATTAATACCTTTCAGGCATAATCAAATAATATACCTAGCACATATATCGATCTCGACGAATAAACAAAATAAACCTTGGAAACTATTTTAGTATTTACAGTTTCCTTTTACTACATTTGCATTCTATTATGAAAAACAAAATATTAGAAAAGGCAAGCGAACTCTTTTTAACCTTTGGTGTTAAAACAGTTACTATGGATGAAATTGCAGAGAAAATGGCCATTTCAAAAAAAACCATTTATGAGCATTATAAAAACAAAACTGACCTGATTAATGCAACATCTCATTTTGTATTTGAACGAATAAGTTCACGAATCAGTGCTATTTGTGATGATAAAGAACATACGTCTCCCATTAAAGCACTATTTGATATTGATGCTTTAGTTATGGAGTGTATTGATGAAGATAATACCGTTGAATTTCAATTACAAAAGTATTATCCTGAAATTTCTCGATCTTTAGAGGAAAAGAAATTTACATTAATAACTGAAAGTGTTACTGAAAATCTAGAACGTGGAATTGAGTTAGGTCTATATAGAACCGATCTCAATATACCAATTATTGCACGTCTATATTTTACAAGTTCAATTGCCATCAAAAATTCTGAATTGTTTTCGCCAAAAGAATATAGAATCTCCGAAATTATGCAAATCTATCTCATCTATCATATTCGCGCTATAGCGACACCTCAAGGATTAAAGGAGTTAGAACTTATCATAAAAAAACTAAAAAAATAATGAGAAAGATACTTATAGTGCTAATGCTTTTTCCAATAGTTCTTTGGAGTCAAGAAAGCAAAAACTTTACGTTGCAAGAGGCAATAGATTACGCTAAGATACATTCTTATGCTATGCTAAATGCAGATGATAATATCATCATTGCTAATAAAAAAGTTTGGGAAACGACTACTATGGGATTACCACAAATCAATGCAGTTGCTGATTATCAAAATTTTCTAAAACAGCCTATTCAACTTATTCCTGCAGAATTTTTTGGAGGAAACGAAGGCGAATTTGCTGAAGTTTCATTTGGCACAAAACAGAACATGAATGCTTCTGCAACCTTAACACAATTACTTTTTAATGGATCATACTTGGTTGGTTTACAATCATCAAAAGTTTTTCTAAAAATAAGCGAAAGTGTTAAAGAGAAAACGTTATCAGCAGTTAAAGAAGGCGTAACCAATGCGTATGCAGGAGTCTTAATGTCCGAAGAAGGAATAAAGATTCTTAAAAAGAATATAGCTATCTTAGAAAAAAATCTATCTGATACTAAAGAAATAGTAAAAAATGGGTTTGCTGAGGAACAAGATGCAGAACAATTGCAATTGACACTTTCCAAAATAAACAATGAGTTGTTGAATATGCAACGCCTTAAAACCTACAACCTAAAAATGCTCAAATATGTTATGGGTATTGATATAGATACGAATATAGCATTGACACAAAACCTAGATAATTTACTCTTTTCAAATAATGACTTAAGCCTTACTAAAGAGATTTTT
>JAOZLL010000046.1 GCA_029934835.1 Flavobacteriaceae bacterium
AATTTCATTTTTGATTTAGTAGGAACTACATAAAAATCTACTTCTACTTGATTAGGCATATTACCTAAAGTACCTGGCTCGTAGTTAGATTGTGCTAATAAAGTTTCACCATCCCATAGTTGAACAAAAGATATATAATGATCAAAATCATCTGGATGTGAATACTCATTACCAACTTTTACGGTAACTTTAAATTTTTCGCCCTTTGTAGCCGTATCATCACAATATAAAAATGGTGAATGACGGTCGATGTAATCTTTTTTAGCTTCTTTTTCTACTGTTGAAATATCAACATATCTGTTTACTTTCATGATAATATACTTTTATAGTTTATATTTATTTCATATACAAAGATACTAAGTAGTTTTAATAATTTATATTTGTTTTATAGATACTATCTATACTTATATAAAAAGTATAAATAAAACAATTATTTATTTTTTAGGTATAATTTTTGTGGTATAAATAGCTATTAATTAACCTTTTATTAAAAATATCATGAAAAAAATTTATTTAATAGTAATCTTAAGTTTTATTTCGTTAGTAGCTACCTCACAAAATTTTACAGGTACTGTTTATGGTAAAAATAAAAGTACTACTATTGAAGAGGTCCATGTGTTTACTAAAAACTCAAAAGGTGGTACTTTAACTAATAAAAATGGTAAATTTTCTTTAAAAATAAATAAAAACACAGATACTATCTTTTTTTCTCATATAGGTTACAAAACCTATGCTTTTTCTTATACAAGGAAAAGAAATAATATAATAGTATTAGAAGAAAAGCTTGAGAAACTTGATGAAATAACTATTCAAAATAGAAAAAAATTACAAAACAGAATTCGTTACACAAAATTAGCTTCTATGAAACAAGGAGTATATGATTTTGATGGCTATACAGCCGATAATAAAATATACATATTTGGTGGAAATACTACAAGTCAAGTAGATGCTCTCGGACAAGCAGTTTTTGATTATCCTACATTATCTTTTAAAGAACAATTATATAAAGCAAAAGGCTATTTTAGTTCAGAACACTTTAGTGGCTTAGTACAAATCTATGATATAAAGTATAACAGATGGTTTATTGATGATATAGAAATAAAAAAAAGAGCTAATCATACTGTACATCCTTATAATGATAATATATATATCATCGGAGGCAAACGCTTATCAATGAATAAAAGATTTGAATATCTAGAGAATGAAATAGAAATCTATAATCCTATAAAAAAAACCATAATAAAAGACAAAACAAATCCACATCAAGCGGTAAATTTTTCTTCATTTGTATATAAAAATAACTTGATAGTAATTGGTGGTTCCTATAAATTAAAGAAAAGTGGAGATAAAAAATACCTAAATACTGTTCATATGTATGATTTTAAAACAGGATTGTGGTATGATTTAGCTAAAATGCCTGTTGCTCAAGAAACCAAAGGTGCTCTAATAGATGATAAAATATACTTAATTGGAGGTTATAACGAAAATCCTTTAGTGTCAATTGATAGCTACGATTTAATTAATGGTAAATGGAAAAAAGAAGGTAATTTATTTAATGGAATTGTCAAACCTGCTATTAATTCAAAAGAAGCAATAATATATTTTTATGAAGATAGAAATTTTTACACGTATGACACGAATTCTAAAGAGTTAAAAGAATATTTAATTGATCTTTCTTTAAAAGGCTCAAAAATGTATCTAATTGATAATAAATTATATTTAATAGGTGGTTTTATAGAAGAAGAGTTTTCTATTAATCCCTCTTCATCTGTTTATAGTATTGATTTAGAAGAGTTCAATAAGACTAGAGTTTTTAAATCAAAAATTTTATAAAAAAACTATACAGGAATTTTTTCTACTCTTTTTTGGTGTCTTCCACCTTCAAATTCAGTATTTAAAAAGATCTCAACAAAACCTAATGCTTGTTGTTCTGAAACAAAACGTGCCGGAATACTTAAAATATTAGCATCATTATGTTGACGTGCTAGTGAAACCAATTCATTATTCCAACATAATGCTGCACGAACTTTTTGATGTTTATTAGCGGTTATTGCAGCACCGTTTCCACTACCGCAAAGTATAATTCCTAAGTCTACTTTACTACTTTCTACGGCATCGGCTACAGGATGAATACTATCGGGAAAATCCATACTTTCTGTAGTATCCGTTCCAAAATTTAGTACCTTTATACCTTTAGCTTCTAATAGCTTTATTATTTCAAATTTATACTGAGTTCCTGCGTGGTCATTGCCAATTGCTATACTTTTAATTGTATTCATTCTATTATTTTAAAGCTATTAACAGTTTTTTTTAACAATGTTAATAAGAGTTTGTAATTAATTAGTTTTTAAGTGCTTATAAAAGCACAGAATTGTTTACAAAATTACAACTAAAACTAATAAGATTTTGTAGGACTAACCAATTGTTTTTGTAGGTAGATTTTTTAAGACTAAATCCAAATTATTTTATTCAATTTTACCCACTAGTTATCAACCATTTTTTTAGAGTTTGTAAACATTGTAATTCTTATTTTTTATTAACTAAGTGAAGGTAAATTGTTATTAGCATTTGTTAATAGCAATCTATTTTTTATTGATTTTAAATGAGTTATATATTTTAATACGTGTTGATAAATTATGATAAGCTTATTACTTTAGATATAACAAGAAAAAAACCTATTTTTTTTACTAGAAGTTAACTAACTATCATATACATCATCTTTTTTATAAAATTTTTAAAATATTAATGATTATATATTTAATTGTTGAAAACTAAAATTACAGCAGTTTTAAAAATACCTAAAAAACGTACTGTATTATTATTACCTACATTTGTACTTTAATCAATGACAACAAAACTTATGTCTAAAAAAAAGAAAGGAAATAAAAATAATTCCTTTGCTAAAACAACTAAACAACCACTTTTACAATATTTAACTAATAATCCTAATAAAAGTTATAACTATAAGCAATTAGCATTTCAGCTTAATATTGTAGATGATTATAATAGAGTACAATTAAAAAAACTCATTGAACAGTTAGTTCAGAGTAAACAGATAAAAGAAGTTGGTCGTAGTAAATTTAAAATTACACATCAATCACATTATTATGAAGGTACTCTTGATGTAACGTTAAATGGTAGAGCATTCTTTATGTGTGATGAATTAGAGAAAGATATCTATATACCATCTCGTAATATCAATCATGGTTTGCACGGAGATATGGTTCGCGTTTATGCCTATAAACGTCAACGTAGTAACACCAAACAAGAAGGTGATGTAGTAGAAATAATAAATAGAGCTAAAACTAAATTTGTAGGTACTTTACAATTACAACGAAATCATGGTTTTGTAGTACCTGATAACAAACGTATGTATGCAGATTTCTTTATTCCAATAAAGCATATAAATGGGGCAAAAGATGGTGATAAGGTTGCTGTTGAAATGGGAGATTGGCCAGCAAATTCTAAAAATCCATTTGGTAAAATTATTGAGGTTTTAGGAAAGCCTGGAGAGCATGATACCGAAATACATTCCATACTTTTTGATTATGATTTACCTTATAAATTTACAGATGAAGTCGAAAAAGAAGCGGCTACTTTACCGATAGAAATTACCCAAAAAGAAATCAGTAAAAGACGTGATGTACGTAAAGTATTAACTTTTACTATCGATCCAAAAGATGCTAAGGATTTTGATGATGCACTTTCTTTTCAAGTATTACCGAATGGCAACTATGAAATTGGTATCCATATTGCCGATGTATCACATTATGTACAACCTAATACACTTTTAGAGGAAGAAGCTTATAAGCGTGCTACATCTGTTTATTTAGTAGATAGAGTGGTTCCTATGTTACCCGAAGTACTATCTAATAATGTATGTTCATTACGACCTAATGAAGAAAAATTAACTTTTTCAGCTATTTTTGAGATTACTAAAAATGCGGAAGTAGTTAACGAATGGTTCGGTAGAACAATTATCTATTCTGATGCACGATTTGCTTATGAAGAAGCACAAGAAATTATTGAAAATAATACTTCAAAAGATCAAGCTAATCTTAATTTAACGATTCCAAAAGAAATATCACTTTCTGGTGAATCTTATACTGTAGATCCTGCAATTGGTCAAGCCATTTTAAAGATGGATACTTTAGCAAAAATTCTACGTAAAACTAGAATGGATTCTGGTGCAATTACCTTTGATAAAGTAGAAGTGCGTTTTAATCTGAATAAAGATAACGAACCTATTGGTATCTTATTTAAAGAATCAAAAGATGCTAATAAACTCATTGAAGAGTTTATGTTATTAGCCAATCGTAAAGTAGCCCAATTTATTGGTCGAAAAAAAGATGGTACACCAACAAATAATACTTTTGTCTATCGTATTCATGATGAACCTGACATTGATAAATTAGCTACATTACAAGGAATTATTGGAAAATTTGGATATTCCATAGATACACGTACAGTTGAATCTTTATCAAAATCACTTAATAAGTTATTAGCTGATGTTCAAGATAAACCTGAGGAAAATATGATTGAAACCTTGACCATTCGATCGATGAGTAAGGCTGTTTATACGACTAAAAATATCGGTCATTATGGATTGGCATTTGATTATTATTCTCATTTCACTTCACCTATTCGTCGGTATCCAGATGTAATGACACATCGTTTATTACAACATTATTTGGATGGTAAAAATTCACCTAAGTTCCCAATTTATGAAGCCAAATGTAAGCATTCATCAGAGCGTGAACAATTAGCTTCTAAAGCAGAACGAGCTAGTATAAAATATATGCAAGTTAAGTATATGCAGAATCATTTGCACGAAGAATTTGATGGTGTTATTTCGGGTATTACCGAATGGGGTATTTATGTAGAATTAACCGAAAATATGTGTGAAGGAATGGTACGAATTAAAGATATTAAAGAGGATTTCTTTATTTTTGATGAAAAAGAATATGCGCTAATAGGTCAAGCTACAAAAAAGAAATACCTTTTAGGAGATAAAGTTAGAATCAGTGTAAAAAGTGCTGATTTAGAACGCAAACATTTAGATTTTACTTTACTTGAATAAAGATTAAAAGTTAAAAGTTAAAAGTTAAAAGTTTTTATTTAATTCTTATTTGTACTTTTGTATTATAAATTTTATAATAATGAATGCACTAACTATATTTTTAGGAATGATTGGCGGACCACAAATTATTATTATTGTGGTGGTAATACTTTTACTTTTTGGAGGTCGTAAAATACCCGAATTGATGCGTGGTTTAGGAACAGGTATTAAAGAATTTAAGGACGCTACTAAAACCGAAGAAGATGAAGTATCAGAAAAAACAGACTCAAAAAAATAATTAATCATAATTAACCAACTAAAAAGCCGCAATTGTAACTTACAATTGCGGCTTTTGTATTAAATACTAACCTTGAGTTAGCATATAATTTATAGTCTATTTATCTAAATTTTTCTTGTTTTGTATTTTCATGGACTCACCAATTTGGTTAGCTGCTGTAAAAGATGCTACCATTTCGTTAAGCATATTGCTTCCTGCTTGAGGCGAATTAGGTAATAATATTAAGTTAGAATTTGTTTCTTGACCAATAGATTGTAAGGTATCATAATGTTGTGTTACAATAATCAAAGCTGAGGCTTCTTGAGAGTTGATTCCTACTCTATTTAACACATCAACACTTTCTTCAAGACCTCTTGCTATTTCACGTCTTTGATCAGCAATACCCATACCTTGTAAACGTTTGCTTTCTGCTTCAGCTTTTGCACGTTCTACAATTAAAATACGTTGTGCATCACCTTCGTATTGAGCGGCTGTTTTTTCTCTTTCAGCTGCATTAATACGGTTCATGGCTATTTTAACATTTTCATCAGGATCGATATCGGTAACCAACGCTTTTACGATATCATAACCATATTTTAACATGGCTTCTCTAAGTTCACGTTGAATAGCAACAGCAATTTCCTCCTTTTTTACAAATACATCATCTAGTTTCATTTTAGGAACTTCGGCGCGTACGGTATCAAAAATAAAGGCAGTAATTTGTTCGTGTGGATTTTGTAATTTGTAATAGGCATTATATACATGATCCCGTTGTATTTGAAACTGAACAGAGATTTTAAGATGTACAAACACATCATCTTTTGTTTTGGTTTCTACAATCACATCTAATTGTTGAATACGTAAACTTACACGACCAGCAACCTTTTCAAAAACAGGAATTTTCATATTTAAACCAGCACCACCAACTCTTTGATATTTTCCAAAAAATTCGATGACTGCTATTGTTTGTTGTTTTACCATATAGAAACTTGAGAAAAGAATAATTATGGCTATTACTAAAATAATTACTAATAAGTTGGGCATTTTTTTTAAATTTTAAATGGTTAATAAAGAATGGTTAAATATAGCACTAATTCAGAATTCAGAAAGTAGAAAACTAAATTACTTTTCTAATATGTAGCAAATAGTTTACTTTTGTTACGTTCTAAAGAATTTCCCAATGAAAAAAATAATTATTAGTATTGTTTTAGTCCTTACACTTATTATAGTAGGCTATTTTACTTTTGTTTACTATGTAACTTATAGTGAGGGTTATCGAGCAGGAGAATTAATAAAATTTAGCCATAAAGGTTTGGTTTTTAAAACATGGGAAGGAGAACTTAGTCAAGGAGTTTCTGAAGCACAACGTTTTGAATTCTCTGTGGAGCGTAAAGAAAAAAAAGTCATAGAGGATTTAAAAGATTTACAAGGAAAAATGGTAAAACTCACCTATAAAGAACGCTTTGCTACTTTCCCTTGGATGGGTGATACCAAGTATTTTATTATTAAGGTAGAAGAACCGAAAAAGTAAGGTTATTATAAGTATTACGGATAATAGTACCATGACTTTATTAAACCATAGTGTCATTATGAAAACAAACAGAAGTCCGAAGTCTAGAGTAATGCTACTCTGAACTTCGGACTTCATATTTATCTTTTTGTATTATTCTATTTTTTTACTTTTATAATAACGCGTCTATTTTCTTCTCTACCTCTTTCAGTGTCATTTGAGACTATAGGTTGCGTTTCGCCATATCCAATAGCTGTGAGTCTTTTAGAAAGGACTCCTCTTACCATTAAAAAATCTAGTACTGTATTTGCTCTACGTTCTGATAAGAGTTGGTTATCTTTAGGAAAACCTTGATTATCGGTATGACCTTCTATAATAAATTCAGCATCTTCATACTGCATCATAATATTATAAATAGCATTTAAGGTAGGATAGGCTTCTTTTTTAAAGGTTGCCTTTCCTGTATTAAAGAGAATAGTTCTGGCATATTCATTTAATTGCTCAACAACTTCTTTATTAATTTTTGGTTTTGGACAACCATCTAGTTCTGGAAGACCTGCAATATCTGGACATTTATCTTTGGTATCTAAAATTCCATCCTTATCTGAGTCACTCCAAGGGCAGCCATTATTTTCACTAGGACCTGCAATTTTAGGGCATTTATCAATATTATCTAATACTCCATCTTTATCTGTATCAGACCAAGGACAACCCTTATTTTCGTTTGGACCTACAATATCAGGACAGTGATCTTTATTATTAGGAATTCCATCACCATCAGAATCAATCCATGGACAGCCGTTATTGTTTTTATCACCAACTATATTAGGACATTTTAATACACCATCTTTATCTGAATCTGCCCAAGGGCACCCTTTATTTTCCTTTGACCCAGCAATTGTTATACAATTATCTAAACTATCAATAGTACCGTCACGATCAGTATCTACTTCTTTTTGTATACTAGTTTTAGTAACATTTTTATACTTAAATAAGGGTATTTTGAAACCAAAATAGATATCGGCTCCCTTAGAATTTTTCACAAAAAGATTTGAAAATAAACTACCAGAACCAACAAAAATAGGACCTGCTCTAAAGCCTAATCCCCATTTAAAATTCATGTGTTCATTAAAACTTATTGGACTATAAGCTGATAACCATTTGCTTTCATATCTAGGTGTTAAAGTAGCGGTAGAAACAATCCTGTTTGCCATTTTTTTAGAACTACTAGTAACTGAAATATCTGTTTGCAGATTAAGATAGATTTTATTATTTGTATTCCAATCTATTGATACATGAGCAGCAGTTGGTAGTTTTATTTTAATATCTTCTTGTGTTTCTGTAGGTGTGTATAAATTATCTAGTGTAGTTTCTAAATCTGCTTCATCGTTAATTGTGTTTGCATCTATACTAATACGGTCAAGATCATATTTTTTATGAAGTGATGAAGGATAGGTAATACTACCTAAATCAGTAAGTGAAATACCGATTTTGTATTTGTAGTTTTTATATTTTTTTACTTCTTTAGTTGTTTCAGATTTTTTTGCACTTGGTCGCCATTCGTAGACAAAGCCTAAATCAAATCCAAAACCTTTTGAGTCAGGTGTAAGAATATACGTATCTTGATTAAAATCGTTACTTACTCCATATACTAAATTTCCTGAGGTGTCTAAGGTATTATCCGAATTATGATAAGCTACTTGTAGGTTTTCAATTTCTGCAAACATTGCACCTAAGCCTTTTAAATATTTTAAAGAAAGGCCAGATCGTATACTAGAATTTTTGGTTTTCTTTAATTCTGTGGCATAAGTCAATCCAATTTCTACAAACGAGTTACTAATAAAAGTAGGGCTATCCTGTGTAAATGTATAATTACTTGAAGTGGAAAATCCATTTGAATACTGATCAAAAAAAGCACCTTCAATACTATTTACATTAATTAGATATCTTGCTCTTGAAGTAAGTGCCAAAGCGTGCCCTTTACTTATATTAACTAAAAAAGAAGGTCCTAATAGTGAGGCATTTAAATTGAAATTATTTCCATCTATTTTTGAGTTGATATTGCCCTCAGAATTATCATAAAATTTTTTCTCATCATTGTTAACTAGAGCTCCTAGATTAATCCCAGTGTAATCGTTACTTACAAAAGCATTAGCTGATAATAAATTAATATCTGATAAATAGGGTGAGTTAACAGCTGTAGCTGGATTATTCAGAACTGAATATAGCCCACTATAATTATCGGAAATAAATCCAGAATAGTCTTGAGATAATGCAATAAAAGGAATAAGTAAGAACAATTTGAATAATAATTTTCTCATTGTACTTATTTTTTTTGGTGTAAGGGGCAAAAGTAAAGAATATAACCGACAAATTAACAAATCATATCTAAAAGATTAATAACCTGAGTTTGACCTAAGGTTTCTTTACAGCTTAGATAAATTTTTTCATATTCGAAGCTAAATTTTTGAAGGACTAACTGGTTAATTTGATGAAATTTAACAAGAATATGGTAAAATTTATCAAGCCCAAAGGGAAATAAAAGAAAAGGCAATCTTTTTTGCGTAAAACAATCAAAATATCTAGATATTCCTTCTTGTTTTACACTTCAAACCTTACCTTTTCTTTTAATTCTGTAGATCAAACCTTAGGTCGAACTCAGGTTAATAGGGTCTTTTATTACCAACTAACGCCCGCACCACCACCCCCTGATGAACCACCACCAAAACTAGAGCCACCACCAAACGAACTTCCACCACTATAACTTGAGCTACTACTTGAGCTACTCGAACTACTCGAAGTAATTTTTGGTATGGTTGTTCTACTTACTTTTGAATAATTACAGTTTTTACATAGATGGGTATTTTCGCGTATACCTGTTGACATTTTTGTAGCTGCCTTAACGGTTTTACTATGTGCAGTATAGTAGGTTTTATAGTTACATTTAGGACATTTTGAGTATTTAGAGAATAGCTTTTTATATTTTAAAATTAAAATATCATCTCCTTTTTCAGTTACCCATACGTCGTAATCTATAGAACGTATTTTTTCTTCTACCAACTGACCTTTTTGAAGAAATGGATCTTCAGTAACATCTGTTTTCTTAAACATTTCTTGTCCTGTTTTTTTACTAAAACGAGAATGATTTCTGTATTTAGATAAGCGATTTCTAGTAAATAGGATCCAAATTAATATAAATGGTAGTGGAAATAGGATCATAAAAATAATATGCTTCATTTTCTTTAAATCTTGAAACTTATCATAAAAATCATCTTTTGTTTTATTAATCTTTCTTGTTTTAGAAAAATAATAAAACAAAGCAAACACCATCAAACCAAAATAGCCAAAAAAACCAATATATTCTGGCTGATAGTATTTGTATGGGTAATTGAATTCTTTAGGATAATCTACACCACCATTATCATATATTTCTTCAATAACTTCAGGATTATTTAGTATTTCTTGTATTCTCGTTACTCCAGCAATAAGTCCTAAACCATAGTTTCCATTTTTAAAATGAGGAACCAACTCTTGCGAAGCGATTCTATAAGATAATGCATCTGTTAGTATGGGCTCTAAACCATAACCTACTTCAAATTCTGTTCTGCGTTGGTCAATTATTGTGAGGATTAATAATCCGTTATCTTTTTCTGCTTGACCTATGCCCCAAAGTTCAAAAAGATCTACTGCAAAATTTTTAGGAACTTCATCACCAATATTGGGTAACATTACTACGGCAATTTGGGCAGTGCTCGTATTTTCAATTTCAAAAATAATTTTATTAAGGGCTGCTGTTTCTTCCAGACTTAAATAATTGTTAGGATCGGATATCCAACCACTACCACCATCTTTAGGATTGGGAACATTTTCTACCGAATAAATCTCTTGTGCGTGAAGAAATTGTGAAGTAAGAAAAAATAAAATTACTAGAACTCTAGAAAAAAAAGTAGTCATAACAGATATATTTATGAAAGTTGATTTATAGCTTTTTGTATACGTGAGATAGTTTCGTCTTTACCAATCATGGCTGCAATATCAAAAACATGAGGACCTTGCATACTACCAACAAGGCTTAATCTAAAAGGCATAAGTACTTTTCCGAAACCAAGTTCTTTTTCTTGTATCCAAGTTTTTATATTAGTTTCAATATTTTCAGAACTAAAATCAGAAATTTCATCTAATATAATGATTACTTCTTTCATTAGATTATCTGTACCTTCTTTCCATGCTTTTTTGGCTACTTTTGGATCATAAGAACTCGGTGTTTCAAAAAAGTAATGACCTAAATCCCATAAATCAGCTACAAATGTGGCACGTTCTTTTATTAGTGAAACCACCTTTGTTATATACTTAGTATCATTTTGATTGGTAAGATTTTCCGCTTTACTCAAAATATCAGTTTGAAACATTCTTGCTATTTCACTATCATCTGCACGTTGCATATACTGTTGTTGAAACCATTTTGTTTTATCTAAATTGAATTTAGCACCACTCTTACTGACTCTTTCTAAAGAAAAGGCTTGAATCAATTCTTCCAAGCTAAAGATTTCTTGTTCAGTTCCAGGATTCCACCCTAAAAAAGCCAACATATTGATAAAGGCTTCAGGAAAATAACCATCCTCGCGATAACCACGTGAAACTTCGTTTGTGCTTTTATTTGTGTATTCTAAGGGAAATACTGGGAATCCTAATTTATCACCATCACGTTTACTCAATTTACCTTTACCGACTGGTTTCATTAATAAGGGTAAATGTGCAAATTCTGGGGCTTCCCAATCAAAGGCGCGATAGAGTAAAATATGTAACGCCATTGATGGTAACCATTCTTCACCGCGTATTACATGTGAAATTTCCATTAAATGATCATCTATAATATTTGCTAAATGGTAAGTTGGCATGCCATCTGTTTTGTATAAAACCTTATCATCCAACACATTAGTATCAATTTTCACCTCACCACGAATGAGGTCTTGCAGTACCAAAATTTCATCTTTTGGTGTTTTGAATCGAATGACATAATTGTCACCTGCTGCAATTCGCCTATCAACTTCTTCTTTTGAAAGTGAAAGTGAATTATTCATTTCGCTACGGTTATGCCAATTATAGATAAAGGTTTCTTTGTTAGCTTCACTATTTTTTCGTTGCTTGTCTAATTCTTCTGCAGTATCAAATGCATAATAACCCCAACCTGCATCCACCAATTGTTGGGCATATTTTTGATAGATTTCTTTACGTTCGCTTTGGCGATAGGGACCATAGCCAGCCTCTTTTTCTAAACCTTCATCATAGGGTATTCCTGACCATTCTAGGGCTTCAATAATATATTTTTCTGCATTGGCAACATATCTTTTTTGATCGGTATCTTCTATACGAAGTATAAAAGTTCCACCATGTTTTTTAGCAAACAGGTAGTTGTATAAGGCAGTACGAACTCCTCCAATATGTAATGGTCCAGTTGGACTCGGTGCAAAGCGTACTCTAACGTTTTTTGGCATCTTTATATTTTTGTTGCAAAGATAAAGTTTTACTTTTATACATAATTGCTTAGTATAATTTAAAATTACTTTACATATTTTTCGTTTAACTTTGCAGTAACCTAACCTTAGTTTGGATAATTTTAGCCTCATACAAGATAAACTTCACGGATTTATCCGAAAGTATTATACCAATGAGTTAATTAAAGGAGTAATTCTTTTTTTAGCCTTTGGTTTATTGTATTTGCTTTTTACACTATTAGTTGAATATTTTTTATGGCTAAAACCTACAGCACGTACAGTCTTATTTTGGATTTTTATTCTTGTTGAGTTCAGTTTATTACTTAATTATATAGCCATACCGATTTTTAGATTAATAGGTTTCTCAAAAGGAATAAGTTTATCAGAAGCTTCTAGAATTATTGGCAAGCACTTTAATAGTATAGATGATAAGTTGCTTAATATGATTCAGTTACATGAATCTAATATGAATAGTGAATCCGGTAGAAGTACCGAATTAACGCTAGCTAGTATAGATCAGAAAGCTGCTGATCTTCAACCCATACCTTTTCAAAAGGCGATTAGGTTTTCAAAAAATAAAAAATATATCAAGTATTTGTTTATTCCTATTGCTATTTGGTTATTAACGCTACTAGTTGGTAGAAATACTATTTTTACATCAAGTTATGATAGAATATTACATTATCAACAAGTCTTTATCCCACCTGCACCATTTAGTTTTTATGTAACGAATGAAAGTTTGGATGTGTTAGAAGGTGACGCAATACAAATTAACATTCAAACCAAAGGAAGTCTTGTTCCTGCAGAAGCCAAGATTGTTTTTGATAACGAAGACTATTTTTTAAAGAATCATGGAAGTGGAAATTTTTCGTTTCAATTTGAACACGTTAATTCTCCGATTGAATTTTCTTTAATTGCCAATACAATAGAATCCAAACCCTATATTATTAGCGTTATTCCAACGCCTAAGATTCTTGGAATAAACATGCATATCAATTATCCTAAATATGTTCGAAAATCAGATGAAATTATTACCAATACAGGAAGTATTATTGTTCCAACAGGAACTCAAATTACATGGCATATTCAGACCCAACAAACCGATTCATTAGATTTCGTTACCAATCAGATTCATACATCTTTTACAAAAAATCCTAAAAAATTAAACGGATTTTATTTAACTAAAAATATCAGAAAGTCACTTATCTATAACATACAGGCTTCTAATCAATACTTAAAGGCGTATGAAAAGTTATCTTTTACCATAGAAGTCATTCAAGATGATTATCCTAGCTTACAAATCGAAACAGATATTGACAGCATATCTCATGGAGAAGCTCAATTTATTGGTAATTTATCAGATGATTATGGTTTATCTAAACTTCATTTGGTTTATTTTACTAAACTGCAATCTAAAGAAAAATATACCTACGATATTCCTATTAAAAAACATATTCTTTCAGATTTTTACTATGTATTTCCCACTAAGTTATCATTAGTGGATGGTATAGATTATGAATTTTATTTTGAAGTTTTTGACAATGATGCAGTTGTAGGTTCAAAATCTGTTAAAAGTATAACTTTTAGTTACCATAAAGATACTTATAATGAACTAGAAGAGAAACTTTTACAAGAACAAAAACAAGGTTTAGATGAGTTTAATAAAATACTTAAAAAACAAGAACAAAACCGTTTAGATTTAGATCAGTTACATCAAGAAGTACAAAACAAACCCAATTTAGAATTTAATGATACTAAGAAATTAAGTCAGTTTCTAAATCGTCAAAAAGAGTATCAAGAAATGATGAAACGTCAAACAGAAGAATTAGAACGTAACTTAAACAAGCAACCCAAACCCAATAATCCTGATTTGCAGCAGAAAAAAGAAGACCTCCAAAAACGTTTACAAGAAGCTAAAGACCTTGAAAAACAAAATAAATTGTTAGAGGAATTGCAGAAAATGGCAGACAAATTACAAAAACAAGATATGCTCGATCGTATAAAAAAGATGAGCAAAAATAGTAAGCAAAATGAAAAAAGTTTAGAACAACTGTTAGAACTTACAAAACGATTTTATGTAGAAAAAAAAGCTGAGCAAATTCGAGAAAAATTAATTAATCTCGCTAACAAACAAGAAAAACTTTCTAAATCAGATTCGAACGAAAAAGAAAAACAGAATATATTAAATAAAGGGTTTGACCAGATACAGAAGGAGATGAATGATTTACAAAAAGAGAATGAAGCACTCCAAGAACCTATGGACATTGATGCTCAAGAGCAAGAACAAAAATCTATTAAAGATGACATGCAAAAAGCAAGCAAAGAGCTTAGTGATAATAGGAAAACACAAGCTAATAAAAAACAACAATCTGCAGCAAATAAAATGAAACAAATGGCGCAGCAAATGCAAATGCAGATGGCAGCTGGTCAAGGAGAAATGATAGATGAGGATATTGCCTTGCTAAGAAGTATCATAGAGAATTTGATAACGTTTTCTTATAAGCAAGAAGACCTGATGCTTAGTTTAGCTGAGATGCATCCTAAGCATCCTAATTTTGCTCATAAAATGAAAATCCAAAATATGCTTAAAAATTACTTTGAACATATTGATGATAGTTTATATACATTAGCTTTAAGGCAGGTGAAACTTTCACCAAAAATTAATAAGTATGTTGCTGATGCCAATTACTATTTGGCTGAAACGTTAGTTCATTATACTGATAATCAGGTAAATAAAGCAAATTCTGATCAACAATACGTTATGACTGCTTCTAATGATTTAGCAGTATTACTAAGTAGCTTGCTTGATAATATGCAGAGTTCTAAAATGGGTATGGGTAAAGGGAAAGGTAAGGGTAAAGGTGAAGGGAAATCTTTTGGTTTACCTGATATTATTCAAAAACAAGGACAAACGATTGATAAAATCAAAAACGGAATGAAAGAGGGAGGAAAAAAACCTGGTGATAAAGAAGGAGAAGAGCAAGAAGGAATTAAAGGTGAAGAAGGGAAAAAGAAAAAAGGCTCTGGCAATAATCCAGGTAAAGGTGATCAAGGGGAAAGTAGCAGTCAAGAGTTATATGAAATATTTAAGCAGCAAGCATTACTAAGACAAGCTTTAGAATCACAGTTAAAAAATCTACAAGGTGATGGCCTAAAATCAAACGCAGACAATGTTATTAAGCAAATGGAAAATTTAGAAAAATTGCTTCTAGATAAAGGTATTTCCAATGAAGTTTTGAATAGAATGTTACGTGTAGAACATGAATTATTAAAACTTAAAGAAGCATCACAACAACAAGGTCAAGAAGAAAAAAGGGAGTCTGCAACCAATATTCAAAGTTTTACCACACAAACACCAAAGCAATTACAGTTTAAGAACAAGTATCTTAAACGAGATGAAATATTAAATCGTAATATTTTACCTTTACGTTCTCAATACAAGAAAAGAGTTAAACATTATTTTAAGCTAGATTAAATGATATATTTTCATTCTGAAAACGAGTTTTTATTAAGTAATGAAAGTGAAACACATAACTGGATTTCAAAATGTATAGCTTCATTAGAGCGTAGTATTGGTGATATTAATTATATTTTTTGTAACGACAAATATCTTTTAAAAATTAATCAAGAATACCTCGAACATGATACCTATACCGATATTATTAGTTTTGACTATTCTGATACAAAAACTTTAAGCGGAGATATTTTTATTTCTATTGATAGAGTGCGGGAAAATTCCAAACTTTTCAAAACCATTTTTTCTGATGAATTGCACAGAGTTTTAATTCATGGTCTACTCCACTTTGTTGGTTATAATGATAAAACCGATAACCAAAAACTTGAGATGCGTAAGCAGGAAGATTATTATCTATCTTTGCGCACTTTTTAATTTATTTATTATGTTCCACGTGGAACACATTTATGAGTTTATTTAATACAACATATGATGTTATTATAATAGGAGCTGGACATGCTGGCTGTGAAGCTGCGTATTCAAGTGCAGCACTTGGATCCCACACATTATTAATCACCATGAGTTTACAAAATGTTGCACAAATGAGTTGTAATCCTGCTATGGGTGGTATAGCAAAAGGTCAAATTTTACGCGAGATTGATGCTTTAGGAGGAATGAGTGGAATCGTGTCAGATAAAACTGCCATTCAATTTAAAATGTTGAACAAATCCAAAGGACCTGCCATGTGGAGTCCGAGAGCTCAAAGTGACCGTATGCGTTTTTCCGAAGAATGGAGGACTGTTCTTGAAAACACCGATAATCTTGAACTTTACCAAGATATGGTAACCGATCTCATAGTTGATGATAATAATATAAAAGGAGTTAAAACTACATTAGGGTTTCCTATTAAAGCAAAAAGCGTAATCTTAACAGCTGGTACATTTCTTAATGGAAGAATCCATATTGGAAATAAAAGTTTTAAAGGTGGTCGTGCGGGCGAACGAGCATCATCTGGAATTACAAAAGAATTGGTAGCTTTAGGTTTTGAAACTGATCGGATGAAAACTGGTACTCCACCGCGTGTGGATGCACGATCTCTTGACTTTTCAAAAATGACAGAACAACCAGGAGATGAAAATCCAACCAAGTTTTCTTATTCTGATGAAACTCAAGTTTTAACGGAGCAACGTTCTTGTTATATGGCTTATACTAGTCCTGAGGTTCATCGACTTTTAGAAACTGGTTTTG
>JAOZLL010000047.1 GCA_029934835.1 Flavobacteriaceae bacterium
TGCTAGTTGATACTAGGTTGATACTAGGTTGATACTAGGTTGATACTAGGTTGATGCTAGGTTGATGCTAAGTTGATACTAGGTTGATGCTTTAGATGCTGTTGTAAAATGTGAGATTTATATTGATTTAGCATCCATAGCATCCATAGCATCCATAGCATCCATAGCATCCATAGCATCCAAGAATTATGAAAATCTTATATCTTTTCCCAATAGTCTTAATTTTAGCATTAAATATATCTTGTAAAAAGCAAGAAACAGCTTCTGAACCGCAACTTTTATTTAGCTCTGGTTTTGAAAATGATGTAACCCTATTGAATCCTATTGATGGATACCAATTTATTCAAGGAACAGACAATGAAACCGGATTTTCTTGGCCTATTTCTATATTAGGCTCTAGTGAAAGTGCCTTGCATTTTGTCGATGATGATTCTTACCAAGCACTTGAAAATGAAATACAAACGGTGACTGGACATGATGGAAATCCAACAAAAGCATTGTATAATGTTCAGTATTATGATGTTGGAGTTACACAATGTCCGTACGAAATTCTAAATATCACCGAAGGAGAATCAGACTTGTACATCAAATATTGGATTAAGATGGATGTGGCAAGTATCACACAACCTGATCAGTGGCGTACTTTTTTTGAATGGAAAACTAAAGGTTATGCAAGTGGAGATGGATTTCGATTAATCGCATATATCTATACAGATGCAACCGGTAACCCTTATTGGCATTGGCAAGGTGATGCGAATCCTATGAGTCCTGAATGGGAGATTGATAATCATACTATCCCAGTGCCTCTTGGTGAATGGTTTTTGACGGAGTTTTATTGGCATTGGAGCGAAGGTGATGATGGTAGAGCACTTTGGAAAGTAAACGGACAAGTTATAGGAGATCATTATGGCCCAACAACTCGAAATTCAAAACCTATCGATTTTATTATGCTCACACAGATATATGGTGATGCAAATCCAAAATATCAATGGATAGATGATATTGAAATTTGGGATAGTATTCCTGACTAAGTGCTAATTAGTTAAATTGTCTTTTAGAAACGTTTTCCTCGTTGCTCTTTAAGTAAGCGCATCAATTCTCTTTTAAAGTTTTCTTCCGCGCCATAAAGTTTTAATATTTTTTTTGCAGATAGTACTTTTTCAAGTTCACTATACTTTTTTTGTTCTTTATCAAAGATAGTCGCTCTTAGTACTGAGACCTCTTTTTTAATTTTCTCAGCATCTGAATCTGACATACTATCAATACCACCTTTATTTTGTAGACCTTGAAGGATTTCTCGCCTTTTGATTACTTTAAGTCGGTGTAACTCCTTCTCATATTTATTATAGATAGGCCAAAATTTTTCAGCCTCTGCTGGAGATAAATCTACTTTCTCAGTGATATAAGCAGTTTTTAAGGCTTTTATTCGCTCAAAACGATTCTGTCTTTGAGCAAAAACACTTGCAGTGGTGATTAGTAATAGCATTATGAGTAGTATTTTTTTCATTGGTTCTATTTTTTTACTTTTATTAATTATTCTTTTACAATCTGACTTGTCTCTTGTCTCTTGTCTCTTGTCTCTTGTCTCTTGCAGCGATTTGCGCTAATTATAAAAAGATTCTTCAGAAATCTCATTATTGAGATAGTCTTCTAAATCATCGGTGTTAATTGTGTTTTCAATACTAATATTTTCTAGTTCATCACTATATAATTCGGCAATTTCATAAGAATTTAATTCTATGTTTCCTTCGTCAATCCATTGTTCAATTTCTGAAACCTTTATATTTTGATTTGTACTAAATGGATTATAAATACTTACTAGCAATGCTAATGAAGCAGCAGCAGCAGCAGCAACAGGAATCCAGTATTTTTTAAGTGAAATAACCTTGGGTTTATCCTCTAAGGCTAATTGATTGAAAACTTGATCCTCTATGCTGTCAAAATAACCTTTAGGAACTTTTTGATTTGGAGTTTGTTCTTTTTCTAACTTTGATAAAACTGTATTTTCTAATTGTTCTAGATAGTTCTCAGGAATTTTGTGCCCAGAAGTATTCGACAAAGTAGCTGTAAATAATTTGTCTGAAATAGCATTTTCAATTTCATCAAAATAGTTTTCAGGAATACTAAAACCCGATCCTTTCTTTTGAATCTTAGCTAAGATAGGTGCAATATGTTTTAATTCTGGTAGTGTCATTTGTTTTATAAGACGCTTTTTATTTGTTTTCGTTTAATTTTGTGTTAGGATTTTTTCAATTTTTTTAACTGCATGATGATAATTTGCTTTTAAGCCTCCAACAGAAGTCTCTAATATTTCAGAAATGGCATCATATTTCATATTGTCAAAATATCTCATATTAAAAACGATTCGTTGTTTCTGAGGTAATTGCGCAATAGCATGCTGTAGTTTTAACTGAATTTCATCACCATCAAAATAGACATCAGCCTCTAGGTTATTGACTAATTGTTGTTGCAGTTCCTCACTTTCTATTTGTTGTGATTTAGCTCTTTTTTTAATGAATGTAATGCTTTCATTTGTCGCAATTCTATACATCCATGAAAATAACTTACTATCACCTTTAAAATTTTGGATATTATGATATACCTTTATAAACGTGTTTTGTAACACATCATCAGCATCATCATGGTTTAAGACAATTTTACGAATATGCCAATACAAACGCTCTTTATATTCCGTCATCAAGCTACGAAATGCTTGGTCAACAGTTCGCTTGTCTTGTAATTGGGCTACTAGTAATTTATCGTCCATTAATGGGTTGGTTTGTCATTAGACTTTGTAAAGATAAAAAGGTTTAATAGATTTTTTCTACTAATAGTTTACCCAAAGAGATTCGTTGACTTTATCATTTTTATTGTCGTACTTTGTTTAACATTCGAAAACCTTATTTCACCCATATATCGCACTCGAAAATAGATTAATAAGAAAGATATGTATAAATCAAAATTTTATTTATTTAGTAAATACTGGGTGGCAAGGGGCTTTCTAATATTCCTTGCCTTAACTTTTATAACATTACAAAGTACTGCGCAAGAAAAAAATATTACAATTCTCTATACCAATGATATAGAAAGTGTATATGAACCTATTGAAGCGTTTTGGAATAATGATATCGATTATATAGGAGGCTTACCCTATTTAGCAACATTGATACATCAAATTCAAAAAAAGGAAGAAATTAGTTTTTTATTTGATGCAGGAGATATATTTACTGGAGCTCTCTCAGAAGCCACAAAAGGCAAACTACCCTTTGATATTTATAGTAGTATTGGATACGATGCCATAGCACTTGGAAATCACGAATTTGAATATGGTTGGGAGAATTTATTGCATGTTAAGCAACGAGCAAGTTTTCCAGTACTTAATTGTAATATATTTTATGAAAATACAGATATACACTTGTGCCAGTCCTATACTATTGTTGAGAAAAAGGGTGTAAGAATCGGACTTATCGGGTTAATGGGACTTGAGGCTTTTAAAAACACAATGAATCCCCTTCATAGAATTGGGCTCGAGGCTAGAGATCCATATCCTATCGTGCAAAATATCGTAAACGATATTCGCGAAGAGGTAGATCTTGTTGTTTTACTTACACACCAAAATCTTAGTGCTCCTATGCAAACGGACAAAGAAGCTGATCCGGAAGTGCAACGTGGTTTTGATGAAGATTACGAAATGGCTGGAAGATTAAAAGGTGTTGATGTTATTATTGGAGGCCATTCTGATAATGGATTGTGGGAACCTGTTAAACATCCCAAAACTGGTACTATTGTTTGTTTAACATTTGGTCAAGGCAAATATTTAGGATACTTAAATTTGAATATAAATAAAAAGGAAATAACTTGTAATGAAGGTAAATTGATACCAGTTGATGTGAGTACTCTCAAATCAGATATAGAAGTAAATAAACTCGTGCAAGAGGTTCGTGTACAAAATCCTGAACTTATAGAAATTTTAGGTTCTGTTGATAATGCAGGTTATAGAAAATACTATAGAGAATCTACTTTAGGAAATTTATTAGCTGATATGCTTAAAGAATCATCTAAGGCTGATATTGGTCTTATTAATTCAGGAAGTATAAGAGCAGATCTAAATAAAGGAGACATTACAATTGAGGAGTTGATTAATGTTTATCCATTTGTTGATGAATTTCACGTTGTAGAAATTAATGGTAAAAGCCTTAAAGAACTTTTAGAATATAGTTGTGAATTAACATACGGATTTGTACAGTTATCTGGAATCACCATTAAATATAATTCAAAAAACGCAAAGGGTCATAGACTAATAAGCGCAAAAGTTAATGGGAAACCCATTAATGATTCCATGAATTATACTATTGCGAGTAGCTCCTTTTTGGCAAATGGTGGAGATGGTTTTGCAATGCTCAAAGAAGGAAACCCAATATCTATAAGTGAATATGATATGATAGATTATTTCATCAATAATGTAAGGAATAAAAAACACGTAAAAATGCCTATGTTAGGAAGGCAAATTGATGTTTCAAGAAAATAGATTCCTAAGGAAATATACAATTTGATCTACTAGTAATTTATCATCTATTTATGGGTTGGTTTGTCATTATACTTTGTAAAGATAAAAAGGTTTAATGGATAGGTTCATAACTCAAAGTTTAAAGTTTGGGATGGACTGTTGATTTTATTGTTTTTATTGTCGTACTTTGTTTAACATTCGATAAAGTTTATTAAAAACAAACTTGATCTTACCATTGTGCAAAAATTAAGACAAAATGGAACATCCTGAATTCAAGACTATCGAAAAATTTACTAGTTTGGTTAGGTGTCAAAAAAAAGTAAAAGATTAAATTTGCTAAATAAAAATACTTTTACAAACCTAAATAACAATAATGAAAAAAATACTATTACTTTTAATTATTTTAGTATCAATTAACGGCTGTAATAAAGATGACACAACAGTTCCAATAGTCACTGACATTGACGGCAACACCTACCCAACCGTAATAATAGGCACACAAGAATGGATGGCAGAAAGCTTACGTGTAACCCATTACCCAAATGGTGATGCCATACCGTACATAACCGATAATACAGTTTGGGCTAATTTAGCTGATAACAATACCGATGATGCTTACAGTTTTTACAACAATGGTAACACTACCGATTACGGAGCATTATACACCTATGCAGCAGCCATAGCCGATAATTGGACAAGAGACAACAATGCTAACCAAGGTATATGCCCAGATGGTTGGCATATACCAACAGATGCCGAGTGGACAAGACTAACTGATTATTTGGGAGGCCTAAGTGTAGCAGGTGGTAAAATGAAAGAAGCAGGTACCACACACTGGAACAGCCCTAACACAGGTGCGACTAATAGCAGTGGTTTTACTGCCCTTCCAGGTGGCTACCGCGACTACGGTGGTGGCACGTTCCTCATTGTGGGTTATTACGGCGGCTGGTGGAGTAGCACAGAGGGCAGTAGTAGCCTCGCCTACGGCCGGGGCCTGGTCTACGACCTCGCCGATGTCGGCCGCGACGACGACAATAAGTCGTACGGGTTTTGTGTTCGTTGCATTAGGGATTGATTATTTGGTTATTTATCTCGCTTTAAGACGGGATATTATTTGTTTATTTCCGTGTAGCGGTCGATTTTTTTGAGAATATGGTAATTTCAGGCATTTTAGATTTAGAGAGAGAACACACAAATAATACTTCATAAAGAAGGATTGTTTATAAGAGTTTATGAGCATTCTGCATTTTTATTTAAAAAATACATAAAATCCTACAATCTCACTAAAAAGTTTTATAAAAATGTAAAACAAGAGGTGATTTATTTGGGTTTTCCTCAAAATAGTCTTTCTAAAATTGAAAGCATTTGTAAAGCAAAAAACTTAACTATCAACGTAAAATAGAATTAGCTTAAAACCTATAGTTTTAGATTTCACTTACCAATTTCCTATTAGTTTTTCTAACTTTGCGCCTTAGCACCTTAGCGGTAGAAAATATATGAAACTAACTTTTCTAGGAACAGGTACCTCACAAGGAATTCCAATAATTGGAAGTAATCACCCTGTTTGTTTATCAACCGATTCAAAAGATAAACGAATGCGTGCAGCTGTTATGATAACAACAGACGATATTCAATTTGTAATAGATTGTGGTCAAGATTTTAGAGTACAGATGCTCAACGCAAATGTTATGCATTTAGATGCGCTACTTTTCACCCATGAGCATGCTGATCATACTGCCGGTTTAGATGATATCAGACAATTTACTATCCGTAAAGGCGCTTTACCAATTTATGCACATAAAAGAGTTTTAACCAATCTAGAAAAGCGTTATGACTATATTTTTGATGATGCCATTATTTATAAAGGCAAGCCAAGAATAAGTAGCAATGAGGTAACAAATAATCCATTTCAGATTAAGGGGCAAGAAATTATTCCCATTGATATGATGCACGGACCAGATTTACAAGTATATGGCTATCGTATGGATGATGTTGCTTATTTAACTGATGTCAGTTATATATCGGATAAAGAAAAAGAGAAGTTACAAAACTTGAAAGTATTAGTGGTGGATGCTTTACGAATAGATTATCATCCAACTCATTTTAATTTAGAACAAGCTTTAGATTTAGTAGCTGAATTAAAACCTGATCGAGCGTATTTTACACATATCAGTCACAAATTAGGTTTTCATGCAGAAGTACAAGCTACTTTGCCCGAAAATGTATTTTTATCCTATGATGGCTTGGAAGTTGTAGTTTAATCACCAGAAACTCATAAAGTTTCAGTAAGATGATGCGGTTGCAACTTTGGGAGTTTGAGTTAATTCTATTACATGTTGAGAGTTTATGCTGATTTTCTGTGGTTAAGAACTTATTAAATTTCTAAGAATAGAGTTTAAATTTATAATATAAAAGAAGTATTTCAAGATGAATAAACAAATAAAAAATATAATTTTTAGTATCGCTGGATTACTACTACTTTTCGTATTATTTTTTGTGGTAAAGTTTTATTTTTCAGATACTAAAAACCTAAAATCTATTTATTTAATTCCTAAAGATGCTATTTATTTTGTAAGCAGTGATAAGCCAATAAAAAATTGGGAAACCGTTAGAGACAGTAAATTATGGCAACATTTACAAACCAATACTTATTTTGCGGAATTAACGGCTAATGCCAATACAATTGACAGTGTTTTAAATGAAAACAAGAAACTCTTTGATTTGTTGGGTTCCAAAAAATTATTAGTTTCAACACATCCAATTTCTAAGTATAAATATGATTATTTTTTTGTTGTTGATTTAGATAAAACAGCCCAATTCTTACAGTTTAAAACTCTTATAAAAAAGCTATTTAGTGATGACTATACTTTTACAGAACGAATGTATAAAGAGGTTGAAATTATGGAGCTTTTTGACAAAAAAACACGTGAAACGCTACATTTATCCATTATTAATAATAATCTGATTGCTTCTTACACGCACACACTTGTTGAAGCAGCTATTAGTCAATTAAATGAACCAACAATAGGTAGAGATTTAAAGTTTGTGGAAATTAATAATAAGCTTAAAAATGATAAATTATTTCAATTATATATTCAATACAATTATGTAGATGAGTTTACACGTATTTTAATGAATTCATCCGAAAAATGGGTAAATGATCTGAGTAAGATTCTCGTCTATTCTGGTTTTGATTTGGATTTAGTTTCTGGGACAAAAGTTGTGGCAAAAGGCGTGACCAATACCAATGATAATGCTGTTTCTTATCTACAAGCACTTCAGAATTCAGGTTTAGGGAAACAATCTATTGCAAAGGTGGCACCACATCGTACCAGTATGTATTTTAGTTTGGGTTTTGAAAATTTTTCTAAGTTTTATGAGAACTATACTATAATCCAACAAAAAAATCAAAAAGCCTTTAAAGAAGTTGAAAGCAAAACAAAACAAATTGAAAAATTTCTAGATATTAGCATCAAAGATAATTTCATCAATTGGATAGATAACGAAGTTGCCCTATTGAAATTAGAACCCATAAGTCAGTCCAAGAATGCTGACTTTGCATTAGTTTTTAAAACTAAAAGTGCTGTGTCAGCCAATGAGAATTTAGATTTTATTCTAAAACAAATTAAAAAGAAAACACCTGTAAAATTTAAAGCTATTTCGTATAAAGGATATCCTATAAAATTTATGGCAATCAAAGGCTTCTTTAAAGTATTTTTAGGAGGCTACTTTAGTGAATTGGAAACACCCTATTATACACTTATTGATGATTATGTGGTCTTTAGTAATCACCCCAATACGCTAAAATATATTATCACAAATTATACAGAAAAGAACACTTTAAATAAGGCTACAAATTATAAGGAATTTATATCAAATTTTTCGTCAAAATCTAATCTGTTTGTCTATATCAATACGCCGATGCTCTATGAGTCATTATTAACAGGAAAGGATATCTCATTAAAAAAACAACTGATAAAAAATAAAACTTATTTTACTAGTTTTTCTCAAATTGGTATTCAGCTTATGCCAAAAGATAATATTTTTAAAAGCAAACTGATTATTCAATATAAGGATCAGGAAAGCATCCAATATTCTGATGAGTTTAAAGCACTAACTATAGGTCCAATGCTAGAAGGTTCAAACCTGACAAATCCAATTGTTGTTAGAGATAATCAAGATCCTATGGAAATTTTAAAAATTAATCCTAGTGATTTAAATGCAAAGGAGTTTACGAAGCTCTATCCAAATGGTGAATTGCAAGTTAGAGTACCGCTAAAAGATGGACAAAAACATGGTATTTATAAAGAGTATTATAAAAATGGAGAAACCCGAATAAAAGGACGTTTTAAAAATGATAAACGCACAGGTACTTGGAGAAAATATGATACTAACGGAAAAGTGGTTTTAAAAGTGAAGTATTGACTCTAACTTCAGAATTCTAACTTTTTTATTTACATTCGTTCCACCATCCAATTCTTAAAATCGGTAAAATTTTGTGGAGCAACACCATGTCCAATAGGATATTCTTTATAAGAATGTAAGATGTTTTTACTTTCCAAATAGTTCGGGGTTTTTCGTGCCCAATCTACTGGGATAACATCATCTATAGAACCGTGAGAGCAAAAGAAATCTAGCTCATTATAAGTAGATTTATTATCAGGATTCACAATCAATTCTTCGTTTATATAACCACTAAGAGCCACAATATTTTTTATCTTATCAGGATGGCTTAAAGCAACAGCATAACTCAATATGGTACCTTGGCTAAATCCCATTAAAAAACTTTTATTTGGATTAAAATGGTATTCACTTTGTAGTTCGTCAATAAATTGAATAATTAAATCTCTTGCCTGCAAAGCCTCTGGAATATCTGAAAATTTACTATTCCCAGCCTCAAAATGGATCGTATACCAAGCATAGGCCCCATAACCCATAGATAAAGGTGCTTGTGCACTTACTATCAATAACTCATCTGGTAATTCACTTGCGAAAGAAAAAAGATCTTGTTCGTGACTGCCATAACCGTGAAGCATCAATAACATGGAAGGATTCTCAGTGGGAACTTTAGGCTTCCTGATGATATGTTTTAAGCTGTAATCCATTTGTGTTTATATATAAAATTCTCCTATTTCATTAGAGTTAATGATATAGGAGAATAATTTAATTCTTAATTTTGCATTCTTAATTCTACATTATTATATTCCTTTAAACCAATCTTGGAATAGGTCTCCTAATAATGGTACTTTTTTCTCTTCTCCTTGAATAGCACCTATAAAACCGATAATCCAAAGGACAAAGATAAAAATACTAACAATCCATGATGCAGTTCCTGAGAAACGGGTAATGACAAAAGAGTTTAGTAAATAAAGTATTATGATACCAATATTTTGACGGATATGAAATGCAGTAAAAGTGTTTTTCTTGTCATTATTCATTACATAAGCAATAATAGTTCCTATCAAAGTGATATAACTGATAATTGCCATTGTTTTTCCTTCTTCAACGTTGTTTGGTGATGTTGGTGTGTTTTGTGCTTCCATATTTTTAATAATTTAGTTGGTTAATTGTTACTAGTGGTAAAAATACTATTTATTTTAAAACTAATTGGTTTTTATTAAAGATACCGTAAACTCTCCTTTTACTTCAGTTTGGTATATGCCTTGTTCTCAGGTTTTAGATAATTAATTCATTGACAAATCGAATTTATGATGTACTATCTGAATAATTTGAGTAAATTATAACATAAGCTGTGAAAAAATCTTAAGCCAAACTCAGTTTTATAGATATTTAATCAGTAGAATTTCAATCAGTAAAAATAGTAGAGCCATTAATACAAACCATTTAAAATAGGATTGAATACTTTGCTGATTACTCAAAGCAGATAAAGCATTTTTTACAGATGAAAAAGAATGAATATTTTCATTATTTTTTGAAAGATTTTTTATATCAATATAGGATGTATAGCTTTCGGCTTTTGCATAATTAAAAGCTAAGTTTTGGATGTTATTCTTATTGTTTTCTACTGTGTAAAAACCTGATTTTGAGGGTGTTTTATTTGTGCTCAACAAAACATTATCAGTATTGATTTGTTGTTTCGGAATAAAATCTGTTTGCTTGCCTTTAATATGTAATACGGCATCTTTATCTAGTTTTGTCGCTACAGAAATTTGATTTTCTGTACCAATACGATAACTTAATTGAGTGTGTTTAATACTTTGTTTTCCCATATTATAAAAAACAGGAACAATCAAAGGTGCGTTTGTAAAGTTGCTAGATTTTTTGTCTAATGCGGAGGCAATCCAAAAAACTTTCCCTTTTTTTCTATTGATTTGTGTTATAAATGCATTTTGGTTTTCAAAACTTAAAATGGGTTGTTCATTAAAAAATTTACCTTCAAATGAAGTCGTAACTTTAGGATATTGAAAATTACGAACTCTTTTATCAAAGACATTTTTTAGAATAGGATGCTCAAAATGAATTTCGGTCATCTGCAAGCTATCCGTTTTTTTATTGAATAATTGTCCTATTCCTAAACGATTTATAAATAGATTTAGCTGGTCAATAGTATTGTTCTTATTGGGTATAATTACTAAGCTTCCTCCTTCATTTACAAATTCTGATAGTTTTGTTTGTAAACTTTGAGGAATTATTTTTAAGTTATCTAGAACAATTAATTGTTGTTTGTCAATTAGGTTAAAAGTAACTTGATTGGGTTTGTTTTTAATCAGAATAAACTCATCATCAGTATAGATTCTTTCTAAAAAAGACACTTCATCACAAATTAATAAAATAGCTGTTTTTTTCTTTTTTTGAAAACTAATATAGTAGCTGTTGTCAAAAAGATAGCAATCGTTATAATCAATTTTTATACTTATGTTGGTTGCATCAATAGGTATTCTAAGTTTAAGATTTTGAGTTTTATTACTGGGTAAATCAAGTGTGCTTTTAGCAAGTAAAACTTGATTTTGTAAAGCACTAATACTTATGTCTTTTGCATTTTTTCCTTGGTTTTTGAGTATTATTTCAATTTGTTTATTATCAGAGTTAGTCTCAGCAATAAAAACACTATCAACAGAAATATTAAAGTCTTTTTTTGGTGTTAATTTTACATAATCAAATTTTACATTACTAGTATCTAATTTACTATCTGTATTCTGAAAATCAGAAAACAAGAGTAGTTTGTGGTGTTGATTTGTATGTTTGTTCGTTATTTGTTGGTGTTTAAATATAATCGTATTTATATCTATTTTCGAAGAACTATAATCAGTTTTTTTAAGTTGTTCAACTAGTAGATCCTTAGACAAATCAGTGTGTGTTTGATTGTTAGTAAGCAAAGAAAAATGTCCTTTATCTGGAATATTTTCAGCAATATCTTGAATAGCTCTTTTCATCAATTCACCACGCTCACCTTTGGCTTGCATACTGATGGAATTGTCTAAATATAGTGTGGTAAACCAGTCTTTTGAAGTGTCGTTTTTAGAAAAATAGGGTTGTGCAAAAGCCATAATTATCGCGGCAAAAGCAAGTAGTCTAGCAAGTAAAATTAACCACTTTTTTAGACGAGAACTCTTGCGTGTTTGTAGCTCAATCTCTTTTAAAAATTTTACATTGGTAAAAGCTGTTTTAGTAAAGCGTTGTAATTGAAATAAATGAATAAAAACTGGAATCAGTAAAGCAAAAAGTACATAGAGAATTTCGGGATGCTTAAACTGCATATTTACAAGTTTTTATTATTCTGTTAACCAAAGAGATTTAACTTAAATTGATGGTTTGCTTTCTGTCAGGACCTACTGATAAAATTGTTACAGGAACTCCAACATAGTTCTCAATAAATGTGATATACTCTTTTAAAGTATTGGGTATTTCACTAGGAGTTTCAATTTCAGTAATATCTTTATTCCAACCTGTAAACTCTGTATAAATTGGTTTAACATCTTTTTCATCAATTGAGTAGGGAAAATGAGTGATTTCTTTACCTTTATAAAGGTAAGATGTACAAGCTTTTATCGTATCAAAACCAGATAATACATCGCTTTTCATCATAGAAAGTTGAGTTACTCCGTTAATTTGCACGGCATATTTAAGAGCGACTAAATCTAGCCATCCACAACGACGTGGTCGACCTGTTGTGGCACCAAATTCATTACCTACTTTTGCCATTCGTTCTCCGTCAGTATCAAATAGTTCTGTTGGAAAAGGGCCAGAGCCAACACGTGTTGTATAGGCTTTCATAATACCATAAACTTCACCTATTTGATTAGGTGCAATTCCTAAACCAGTACATGCACCAGCAGCGGTTGTTGTTGAGGAAGTAACAAAAGGATAGGTGCCAAAATCAATATCTAATAAAGAGCCTTGTGCACCTTCAGCTAAGATTTTTTTTTCATTTTTCAATTCTTCCTGTAAATAATGTACACTATCTACAAATGGTATATTTTTTAATACTTTGATAGCTTCAAAAAAATCAACTTCTAATTCATTTAAATCAAACTCTATTTTAATATTAAAATGTGATAACATTTTTAGATGTTTTTGGGATAGCCTATTATATTTATCTTTCCAATTTTCAAGTTCTAAATCGCCAATTCGTAAACCATTTCTACCCGTTTTGTCCATATAAGTAGGTCCAATTCCTTTTAAAGTAGAGCCAATTTTTGCTTTTCCTTTTGCAGTTTCACTAGCAGCATCTAACAAACGATGTGTTGGTAAAATTAAATGTGCTTTACGAGAAAGTAACAATTTTTTTGTGTAATCAATATTATGCTTAGACAAATTGTCCAATTCTTTTTTAAAAATTACAGGGTCTATTACAACTCCATTTCCTACAATATTCATAGCAGTCTCATGAAATATTCCAGATGGAATGGTGTGTAAAACATGCTTTTGACCATTAAAAACTAAAGTATGTCCTGCATTTGGACCTCCTTGAAAACGTGCTATAATATCATGTTTCTGGCTTAAAACATCAACAATTTTTCCTTTGCCTTCGTCACCCCATTGCAATCCTAATAATAAACTAATTTTTGTCATCTGATTGATTTATTTTAGAACCATAAAAAGTTAAAGAATGTTTGTGTATGGATACATTAAAAACCTCTTCAATCGTTTTTTGAATTAATTGAATTCGTGGATCACAAAACTCAATAACTTCATTTGTATCATCGATAATAAGATGATCGTGTTGTTTGTCGAAGTATGATTTTTCGTAAAAGGATTGATTTTGTCCAAATTGATGACGTCTTACTAAACCAGATTCTAAGAGTAGCTCAATAGTATTGTATAGTGTAGCTTTACTAACGCGATAATTCTTACTATTCATAAAAGCAAATAGTGAATCAATATCAAAATGTTCCTCTTGTTTGTAGATTTCTTCTAAAATGGCGTAACGTTCTGGTGTTTTACGCTGCTTATTTTTTTCTAAAAACTGTGTAAAAACATTTTCTACAATTTCGTAATTGCTTTTTGTTGTCATCGTAGTTTAGATAAATTGAACTCAGACAAATTTAAGAATTCAGAAACAATGATAAATAAAAAACTAGAAAAGTAATAAAAACTTATTCACAGTATTTAGTCTTTATTATTCAGTAATTAGTATTTGAGTTGTAGACTGAAAATATTCTACTTCTTTTTGTCTTTTTCTCTTTCAACTTTTGTAACACCATCTATGCTTTTTAAGTTTGAAATTAAAGTGTTTAGTTGTTGTATGTTTTTTACACTCACTCGAATATGTCCTTCAAAATAGCCCTCTTCACTATCGATATTTATACGTTGGATGTTTACATTCATCGCATTAGAAATCACAAGGGTAACATCGTTAACTATTCCTACATTGTCAATGCCTGAAACCATGATGTTTACTTTGAATTCACGCTGAGTAGAGTCAATCCATTTTGCTTTTAGTGTACGATAACCATAATTGGCAAGCATGTTTACTGCATTAGGGCAGTCAACTCTATGCAATTTTATTCCCTCATTTATGGTTACAAATCCAAAAACTTTATCACCTGGTATTGGGTTACAGCATTTTGCATTGACATAAGGTAAGGTTTCTTCATCTTTACCAAAAACAAGTAAATCAAATTTCTGCGTTATTGCATTGGCTTCTGAAAGTGTTGGATCATATTTTTTTCGTTTTGATTTACTTTTAAAAAAGGAGTACAAAACATTACTTTGTTGTGTTGCAAAGTTCTTTAAATCAGTGTTAGATATGGAACCATTTCCAATTCTATAAAACAAATCTAAACTTGTTTTTAGTTTAAAGTGATTCACTAAATTGTTGATGGTTTTTTCAGTATACTTTAGTTTTAAAGAACGAAGTTTACGACGTAAAATATCTTTACCTTCTTCTCCTAATTTTTTTTGTTCTTCTTTTAAGGCATTTTTAATTTTAGAACGAGCTCGTGAGGTAACGGCATAATCTAACCAAGCTAGTTTAGGTTTCTGATTATTAGAAGTAATTATGGCAATTTGGTCGCCACTTTGTAGTTCCTTACTCAACGGAACAATTTTACCATTTACTTTAGCACCTCTACATTTTGAACCTACATCAGTATGAATAGCATAAGCAAAATCTATTGGAGTAGCTCCTTTTGGAAGTGATTTGATATCACCATTTGGAGTAAAAGTGTAAATTTCTTTAGAGTATAGATTTAATTTTACATTTTCAACAAAATCAATTGCATTAGCTTCAGTATTTTCTAAAGCATCTTTGAGTTTGTTAAGCCAGTTTTCTAAACCGGTTTCTTTTTCTTTGCCATGTTTGTATTTATAATGTGCGGCATAACCTTTTTCAGCAATTTCGTTCATTCTTTTAGAACGGATTTGTACTTCTACCCATTTTCCTTTGGGTCCCATGACTGTGGTGTGCAAGGCTTCGTAACCTGTAGATTTTGGTTGGCTCATCCAGTCACGTAGACGTACTGGGTTAGGAGTGAAGTGATCTGTTACAATAGAATAGATTTTCCAAGCATCGTGTTTTTCATCTTTACTCTGTGGTTCGAATAAAATCCGTATAGCAAATTTGTCATAAACTTCATCAAAAACGACACCTTGTTTGATCATTTTTTTACGTATAGAAAAAATTGATTTTGTTCGTCCTACTATTTCTACTTTCATATTCTCTTTTTCAAGTGCCTCTTTAGTGATGCTTGAAAATTCGGAAATATATAAGTCTCGCTCTTCTTTAGTTTCTTTTATACGCCGAGCAATATCATAATAAACTTCGGGTTCTGTATATTTTAAGCCTAAATCCTCTAATTCTGTTTTGATTGTATATAAACCCAAACGATGGGCAAGAGGTGCATAGATAAAAAGTGTTTCAGAAGCAATTCGTGCCTGTTTTTCTGGAGGCATGGATCCCAAAGTTTGCATATTGTGATACCGATCTGCAATTTTTATAAGAATTACCCGTACGTCATCGTTCAAAGTCAATAACATTTTACGGTAATTCTCTGCTTGAATAGAGGCATCATCTTTTTTAAGATGCGAAATCTTTGTCAATCCATTAACGATACGAGCAACGGTTTCTCCGAATAATCGTTCAATATCTTCAATAGTATAATCGGTGTCTTCAACAACATCATGCAAAAGAGCTGAAATAATTGAAATGGCGCCTAATCCAATTTCATCTGCTACAATTTTTGCAACTGCTATTGGATGAAAAACATAGGGTTCACCACTTTTTCTGCGTTGATCTTTATGTGCTTCAACCGCTAAATCAAAAGCTTTACGTATGTTTTTTAAATCATCTTTAGATAACTCTTCATACGTACCTTTAAGCAAGTTTTTATAGAGACGTGCTAATTCTTTTGATTCTTCTTCTAATGTAGCTTCATATGCCATTGGGTAAAAGTAAAAAATTAATTAAGAATTCAGAATTTAGAATTGATAATTTTTTATGATAGGGCGTTTTTATTTAATGATAAACGTTAAATGCAAAACTCATAAACATCTCAACAGATAAACACTTTAACTCCTCAACTTCTCAACCCTTTGTAACAAAGTAGGATGCGAATAATGCATAAATACATAAGTAGGATGTGGTGTCAAGTTGCTCAACGAATTTTTAGATAATTTTTTAAGAGCAGAAACCAATGGTTTTCCATCATAGTTTGTTTTGGCGTAATCATCAGCTTGGTATTCAAATTTTCGGGAAAGTAAGTTCATTAATAATCCTGTAATCTCAGAAATCGGACTATATAAAATTCCAAAAGCTATAATACCGATATGAAAACTTGGAATCGTAACTTCTAATGCTTCCGCTAATAATGGACTGTCAATAAACAAAGAAAGTATAAATAAGGTAATTCCAGTGGTTATAATTGATAATACAAGATTATAAATAGTATGTTTCTTTTGATAATGTCCAATTTCGTGTGCTAAAACACCGA
>JAOZLL010000013.1 GCA_029934835.1 Flavobacteriaceae bacterium
AAAGTTGAAAGTTGAAAGTTGAAAGTTGAAAGTTGAAAGTTGAAAGTTGAAAGTGTAAAGCGTAAAGCAAATAAATTCCAAATTAAAAAAAATCTCAAAAAAATGCGTGAAGCTGCTTTTATTAAAAACAATAAAGTTCGTTGGCAACTTTTTGAAGCAGTATTAGATAATAAAGAACATATTGATCCTGATAAATTATCTGACTTATATGTTCAAATTACAGATGATTTAAGTTACGCCAAAACTTTTTACACACAAAGTAATACTGAAGCCTATTTAAATGCCCTTGCTTCTAAAGCACATCAAAAAATTTATAAAACAAAAAAAGAAAGCAAAAACCGGTTGATTCGTTTTTTTAAGGAAGAATTCCCCTTGGAGTTTTATCAGTATCAAAAACAACTACTTATCGCATTTCTAGTCTTTGCCTTTTTTGCTGTTGTTGGCATGTATTCTGCGGCTACAGATGGTGATTTTGTCAGACTAATATTAGGAGATGCTTATGTTAATATGACTCTCGAAAACATTGAAAGCGGTGATCCTATGGCGGTGTATAAAGAACAAGGCGAAATGGGAATGTTTATTGGCATTACCTTAAATAATATAAAAGTTGCCATGTATGCTTTTATCTTAGGGATGTTATTTTCCGTTGGGACTTTATATATTATGATGAACAACGGTATTATGCTGGGCTCTTTTCTATACTTTTTTTATGAAAAAGATTTACTCTGGGAATCCTCACGAACTATTTGGATTCACGGTACTATAGAAATATCCGTTATTATCATTGCAGGTGCAGCTGGTTTAGTCTTAGGAAACGGCTTGCTATTTCCCAAAACTTATACAAGATTAGCTTCCTTTATGATAAGTGTTAAAGCTGGGTTGAAAATTATGCTTAGTACGATTCCATTTTTTATAGTGGCTGGATTTTTAGAAGGCTTTGTAACACGACACACAGAAATGCCCGATATTGTCGCCCTTATTATCATTATACTATCCTTATTTTCTATACTATATTACTATGTCTATTATCCGATAAAGGTAACTCGAGAAAAGGAATTAGAGTTGAAAGTTGAAAGAATTGGAATTAAACTTTAGATAAAGCATTAAGAACAAGGCGTAAAGTATAAAGCAAAAAAACAACCTATAAAACAACAAAAGATTATGAACGAAACCACTACTTACATCGAATTTAAAAAAGAACGTGACCTCGGAGGTATTATAACCGATACCTTTAAATTTATCAGAGATAATTGGAAAGATTATTTCACTACTTTATTTAAAATAGTAGGTCCTGTATTGGCATTAGCTTTACTAGCCATGATTGGTTATTTTTTTGCTATTTCTGATTTAGTTCAAGGTATATCTAATAATCCTTCAGATCCTTTTAATTTTTTATCTGGATTTTTACCTTGGCTTTTAATTATTATGGTGGTTTTTATTCTTTTGTACACACTCATGTCTATGACATCTTTATTCTTTATTAAATCGTATATGGATAATAAAGGTAAAGCCAATTTTGAGGAAGTAAAAAATAATGTTATTACCAATTTTTGGAAGTTTCTAGGTTTAGGTTTCTTGATAACAGTTGTTGTAATAATTGGATCGGTTTTGTGTTACCTACCTGGTATATATCTATGGGTAACTTTATCACTAGCGACCTCAATTATGGTTTTTGAAGGTAAAGGTGTTGGTGATACATTTTCTCATGCTTTTACACTAATAAAAGGACAATGGTGGAATACCTTTGGTGTCGTTTTGGTCGTTGGCTTACTTATAAGTGTTCTTGGACAAGTCTTTTCTGTCCCAACAATAATCTATCAATTTATAAAAATGGCTACTTTTTCTGAGGAAGATCCCACTCAAATAATTAGTCTTTTTAAAGATCCTATATATCTGTTGTTAAACTTAGTTTCGTATACTTTCCAATTTATACTATATTCTATTCCAATGATTTCTGGTGTATTTATTTATTATGATTTAAATGAACAGAAAAACCTAACAGGAACAATGGAGAAAATTGACAATCTTGGTGGTTACCAAAAATAATAAATGCATAAACTTTTTTTACATAGTATATTTTTATTTCTAAGCTTACAAGTGTTTGCGCAAACGGATAGTTTGCGCTATGATAAAGCAACTCTTGAGGTCAAACAATTTGATTCTGAAAAATTAGAATCCTATAAAAACGATAAAGACTTTCAATACAAAGAAGTTAAACGTAATAAAAATTTTCTTGATAAAGTTATAAATTGGCTTGGCGACAAGTTTTATCAATTTTTACAATGGCTTTTTGGCGAACGTAGAGCTGAAGGAGTTTTTGGATTTATGGTTAAAGTATTCCCATATATCATTGCTGTTTTAATGGTGTTATTATTACTCAAAATCTTTCTAAATATCAAGACAGAGGCTATTGTTAGCGGTAATGGAAAACAATCAAAAATTCGCATACAAACTGACGAAGAGCTAATCAAGAATCAAGATATAAAAAGTCTTATTACAAAAGCCTTAATTGAAAAAGATTATCGATTAGCCATTCGTTATCATTATTTAAATACATTAAAAAGTTTAGAAAAAAAAGAATTAATAATTTGGGAACAACAGAAAACAAACCACGATTATGAAAGAGAGATTAATGAACCCAAACTACAACACATTTTTAAAAACCTAACCTATTTGTACGATTTTGTATGGTATGGAAATTTTGATCTTGACAAATCCGAATTTGAGAAGGCAGCACATCTATTTCAAAACATGGAAAAAGAACTCTAAAAGTGACTAAAACAGTAAAACTATATATTGGCATTTTTATATTAGCAGTTGTTGTTATGCTTTATCATGAGCAAACAAAACCCAAACCTATAAACTGGTATCCTAGTTATACAAAAAAACATAAAATTCCTTTTGGTACTTATGTTTTACATGAAGAGCTTCAAACACTTTTCCCAAAAACGGAGATTAAGAATATTGCGATTCCTCCTTATGTTTATTTAAAAAATGACGTACATAATGGCACTTATCTTTTTATTGATAACGCAATTAACTTTGGCGAAGATGAGTTTAATCAGCTGCTCACATTTGTAGAAAAAGGGAATGATGTTTTTCTATCAACAAAAGGCTGTAGTATTGATACATTAAACTTAAAAACAAAAACCTTATATAAAAAAGGTGCTGACGATACACCATTTTTTAAGCTATATAATACTGCTTTTAACAACAAAGAATACAGCTTTGATCGTAGTTTTTCTAATATTGTTTTCTCTAAAATTGATACAACAAAGGTTATTATTTTAGGGCAATCAGGCTTTGTAAATGAAGAAGGAGAACGTACCAAAACAGGTGTAAATTTTATAAAATACCCATTTGGAAAAGGTAATTTTTATTTTCACACTTTTCCAGAGGCTTTTACAAATTATCAAATATTGACCAATCCCAATCAAGCTTATGCTGCTGGATTATTATCATTTTTAGATAATCCTAAAACCATTTTATGGGACAGTTATTATAAGACAGGTAAAAGTCAGATTTCATCACCAATGCATTACATTCTTAATTCAAAATCTTTAAAATGGGCCTATTATATTATGCTAATTGGAGTCTTGTTTTTTATTATTTTTGAAGGAAAGAGAAAGCAACGAAGTGTTCAAATACTAAAACCATTAAAAAATCAAACTTTAGCTTTTACACGAACTATTGCTAATATGTATTATGAAAAAGCAGAGCATAAGAATATTGCAGAACATAAAATTCAATACCTATTAGAATATATCAGAACTAAATTGAGAATAGCTACCGTAGAAATTAATGATAGCTTTTATAAAATGCTTGCTGCTCGAAGTGGAAAAAGTGTAGAGAGTATAGAAAAACTATTTAGTTTTATAGAACACGTACATCAAAAAAATCAAATTACCCAATCAACCCTAGAAGAATTAAATAAATTGATTGAAAACTTTAAAACAGAATCTTAATAACAAAGCAATGGAAAATAATGATATGCAATTTGACAACCGAATAGATTTAACAGCGTTAAAATCGGCTGTCGAAAAAATAAAACAAGAGTTAGGTAAAATAATTGTCGGACAAAATGATTTTATCGATTTATTATTAGTGGCACTTTTGGCAGATGGGCACGTGTTGATTGAAGGTGTTCCTGGAGTTGCCAAAACCATTACAGCAAAATTACTAGCCAAAACCATTAAAACCGATTTTAGCCGTATTCAGTTTACACCAGATTTAATGCCAAGTGATGTGTTAGGAACTTCTGTTTTGAACATGAAAACATCGGAGTTTGAATTTAAGAATGGACCTATTTTTTCAAATCTTGTTTTAATTGATGAAATCAATAGAGCTCCTGCAAAAACCCAAGCAGCTCTTTTTGAAGTGATGGAAGAGCGCCAAGTTACCATCGATGGAAATACGTATAAACTGGGAAATCCTTTTATGGTCTTGGGAACACAAAATCCTATTGATCAGGAAGGGACTTATGCTTTACCCGAAGCACAACTCGACCGTTTTATTTTTAAAATAAATGTAGGTTATCCCAACCTTGAAGAAGAAGTACTTATCTTAAAAACACATAATGACAGAAAAGGAACTTTACCTCAAAATCTTATTACACCTGTTTTAACTGAAAAAGAATTGGTTGAATACAAGGCTAAAGTACAGGAAATATTAATTGAGGATAAAATTCTACTATATATTGCTCAAATTATCACTAAAACACGTAATCATCCACATCTGTATTTAGGTGGTTCACCAAGAGCAAGTATTGCGGTTTTAAATGCTTCAAAAGCTTTTGCAGCCATAAATGGTCGTGATTTTGTAATCCCAGAAGATATTAAAAAAGTATTATATCCTGTGCTTCGCCATCGTTTAATCTTAACGCCAGAACGTGAAATGGAAGGTATGACTACCGATAAAGTTATTGAAATGGTAGTGCAGTCTGTTGAAGTACCGAGATAAAAGGTGAAGGGTGAAAGAGTGAAGAGTTAAGGGTGAAAGGGTTAATAGGCAAGAGATAAAAATAAAAAACTGAAAAGAAAATAAAAAAATAACAAATAACACACTTAGACTCTGCTCAGTGTTTGAGGTAAAATCATTAATTAGCAAATAAACAAAACGTGAGATTCATACGAAACTTATACATTCACCCCATATTTTTCTACTACATTAGTTTTATTGTAGTGGTGTTTTTACTGTCATTTTGGTTTCCTGTTTTATATCCTATCGCTTGGTTGATGGCGCTAATTTTATTGACATTCTTTCTTGTAGATATTTTCTTGTTATTTCGTTTTAAAAAAGGATTTAATGCCAGTAGAAAACTTCCAGAAAAGTTTTCAAATTCTGATGAAAATGAGGTGCCACTTGAATTGCAAAATGAGTATCCTTTTTCTATTCAAGTTAAAATTATTGATGAAATCCCCATACAATTTCAAAAACGTGATTTTGAATATATAACTGAAATAGAAACAAATGAAAACCATTCTTTTAATTATCAACTAAGACCTACAGAACGTGGTGAATACCATTTTGGTAAACTGATAGCCTATATTTCTAGTCCGTTACGTATCATTGCCAAACGATATAATTTTGAAGAAAATCAGATGGTTGCTGTTTATCCATCTTATATTCAAATGAAAAAGTATGAATTTTTAGCTATGAGCAATCGCTTAACCGAATTTGGTCTCAAAAAAATCCGTCGTATTGGTCATACTATGGAGTTTGAACAAATTAAAAATTATGTTGCTGGAGATGATGTTCGTACCATAAATTGGAAAGCTACCGCTAAAAGAGCACAATTGATGGTCAACCAATATCAAGATGAAAAGTCACAACCCATTTATTCTATACTAGATTTAGGAAGGGTTATGAAAATGCCTTTTGAAGAACTAAAGCTATTAGATTATGCTATAAATTCGACCTTAGCTTTTTCTAATATTGCTTTACGTAAAAATGATAAAGCTGGTTTAGTGACCTTCTCAAAGAAAGTGGAAACCATTGTTGCTGCGAGTAATAAAAAAACGCATCTAAACACGATAAACGAATCTTTATATAATATTACCACTAAATTTACCGATTCTGATTTTGGTTATTTATATGCCTTGATTAAACGTAAGATAACACAACGTAGCTTATTAATTCTTTATACCAATTTTGAGCATATTTCGGCCATGAAAAGGCAACTCCCTTTTTTACAAGCTATTGCTAAACATCATTTATTGATTACGGTATTTTTTGAAAATACAGAGTTAGATGAACTTATCACCGATTCTGCTGAGGACCTACAAGATATTTATCACAAAACCATTGCTGAAAAATTTGCTTTTGAAAAACGACTAATTGTTAAAGAGTTAGAAAATAGAGGTGTTCATGCTATTCTGACTAAGCCACAGCATCTAACAGTAAATGTTATCAATAAATATTTAGAGTTTAAAGCCAAAGGATTTATATGATTAATATCATTGTGAATAAAAAACAAATGAGTAAATTTGTAACATTATTAACACTTAAATTTTATAATTATGAAAAAAATAGTATTATTAGCAGTTGCTTTATTTACATTTTCGCTTATGAATGCTCAGTTTTCTCTAGGAGCAAAAGCTGGGGTTAACCTTGCCAGTTGGAACATGTCAGAAGATGATGATGATGTTTTAAAAGGCAGAATTGCTTATCATGTAGGAGTTGTAGCTGAAATATCTTTATCTGATCAGTTTTCTGTACAACCCGAATTGCTTTACACCTCATTAGGGCCAAAAGTTGATTTTGATGAAGTTGATGACTTTCGTTATGTTGTTGATTATTTGAGTATTCCTGTTATGGTAAAATATTATCCAGTTGAAGGACTAGGTATAGAAATAGGACCTCAAGTTGGTTTTCTTTTAGGTGCCAAAGCAACAAATGGTGATGAAGAAGAAGATTTTAAAGATGAAATGGAATCAATTGATTTCGGCGTTGGTTTTGGGGCAGGTTACAAACTTGAAATGGGTGTATTTTTTAATGCTCGTTATGTTTTGGGTATGACAAATATTGTTTCAGAACTAGAGGATGATGATTTTGTTAAAAACAATGTTTTCCAATTTTCTGTTGGATATATGTTTTTATAATTAACAATTAAATATTTTAAAATTATGAAAAAATTAGTAGTATTAGCAGTTGCCTTATTTACATTTTCGCTTATGAATGCTCAGTTTTCTCTAGGAGCAAAAGCTGGGGTTAACCTTGCCAGTTGGAATATTTCAGAAGATGATGAAGATGATATGCTAAAAAATAGAATTGCTTATCATGTAGGAGTTGTAGCTGAAATATCTTTATCAGATAAGTTCTCTGTACAACCTGAATTATTATATTCTTCAGTTGGTGCAAAAATGGAGTTTATGGAAATGGAAGCTGATCTTATAACAGATTATTTAAGTATTCCTATTATGGTAAAGTATTATGCCGTAGAGGGATTAGGTATAGAAGTAGGTCCGCAAATAGGTTTTCCTTTATCTGCTACAGCAAAAGCTGAAGGAGAAGAAGATGATTTCAAAGATGAATTAGAGTCAATTGATTTTGGTTTAGGCTTTGGAGCTAGTTATAAACTAGAAATGGGTGTATTTTTTAATGCACGTTATGTTTTAGGAATGACGAATATCATGAAAGAAGTTGATGATGATGAATACATAAAAAACAATGTTTTCCAATTTTCTGTTGGATATATGTTTTTATAATTGATCATTAAAAATATAAAAGGCTGTTTCTTTTGAAACAGCCTTTTTTTTATGTGTATTTTTACCAGTATGAAACGAGCATGTCAGATTTTGATATACAAGAGAATGACTAATAGCGAACAGCATGTGTTACCTATAAGAATTAATATTTAGACACATGAAACGAGCATGTATAATTATGACATCCAAGAAAATGACTAATAGCGAACAACATGTGTCACCTATAAAAATTAATATTTAGACACATGAAACGAGCATGTATAATTATGACATCCAAGAAAATGACTAATAGCGAACAACATGTGTCACCTATAAAAATTAATATTTAGACACATGAAATGGCAATTAGTATTAAAAGAATACACAACCTACCTTAATTTAGAGCGTGGTTTGTCAAAACATTCTATTGTTGCCTATTCTAATGATGTAAACAAACTCATTACTTATTTAGAAAATACTCAGTTATCTGTTTCGCCTATTGCGATTGACAAAGAAACTATCCACCAATTTATCTATGAAGTTGCCAAAGTGGTTAATCCTAGGTCACAATCTCGTATAATTTCAGGTTTACGTAGTTTTTTTGATTATTTAGTTTTTGAAAAATACCGTGATGATAATCCTACTTCATTACTAGAAACCCCAAAATTAGGTAGGAAATTACCTGATACACTTTCAGAAAAGGAAATTGATTTAATTATTGCACAAATTGATCTAAGTCATCCGCAAGGTGAAAGAAACAGGGCAATGCTCGAAACTTTATATGCCTGCGGTCTTCGTGTTACAGAACTAGTAACATTAAAAATTTCTGATTTATTTTTTGAAGAAGGTTTTATTCGTGTTTTAGGAAAAGGTAACAAACAACGCTTTGTACCCATAAATGAGCAAAGTCAAAAATTTATTACAACTTATATCAACCAAATAAGAGTGCATATTCCAAATCAAAAAGGTTTTGAGGATACCTTATTTTTAAATCGTAGAGGAAAACAATTAAGCAGAAATATGGTTTTTATGATCCTAAAAGATCTCGTACAAAAAGCAGGAATACAGAAAATAGTGAGTCCACACACTTTTAGACATTCTTTTGCCACTCATTTATTAGAAAACGGAGCTGATCTTCGTGCCATTCAGCAAATGTTGGGACACGAAAGTATCACAACAACCGAAATTTATATGCACTTAGACCGTAAATATTTAGGTGAAGTTATGGAGAAGTATCATCCAAGGGCTAAATCAAAGATTTAAGATCGTTCCGCAAATGCAAAACTTAAAACCTGAGTTCGACGTTAGCTTTACTATACAGAATTAAAAGAAATTTATAATCATTAAATTCGTTCTTTTACTCGTATAATTCAATAAACGTTTTTTATAATTTAAAAGCCACTGTGGCAATTACTTTGTCATAGTTCTTGGTAAGTTCAGATCCATTTATAAAATTAATATCAGGATAGAAGTTATAATAGTCTGTTTGTTCAGAATAGTCATAAGCAATATCAATTGTAAATTTCCCAAAATCATAACCTAGACCAAAAGCTATTCCAGTAAGATTATCTGAATCAATAGCATCAGTATAAGGATTTTGTTCATAGCTATAACCTCCACGAATACTTATTTTATCAATACGCCATTCTGTTCCAAAATTTAATTTATAAGAAGCCTTGAGTATAGTATCAATATATTCATTAGTCTGGATAATATTAGGGTTTAAATTAATCCCTTTATAGTTTTTACGAGTTACATCTGCACTAATTAAACCTTGTTTTCCAAAAACATAAGCAATACTACCTGTCAACTTACTTGGAGTTCTAAGTGCGTAGTCATAAGCTTGAATTTTATTAATATTATTTCCATAAGCTGGTGGATCATTACTGTAAAATACATCGTAATATCCGTAAGCATCATCGGTATATTCCTCAAACATATTATTCTCTTCATGAATTTCATACCAAACGGGTGAGATATAGGATAGTCCAAGTCTTAATCCTTGAGTTATTTTGAAAATGGCACCTAAGCCTAAAGAAAGCCCATCTCCCTGTACTTCTTGCCAGAATGATTCAAATGAATCTATATAATTGCCTTCATTGTCGTAAGCAATTTCTTCGCGTGTACTGTCTTCAATATAGTTAATGTTGTAAGCGTTAAGTGAGGCACCAATGTATAAGACATCATTAAATTGAGCTGCAATTGAGAAGTTTAATTCTGCTTGTTTACCAGAAGTTATGTTTTTATATTGCTGAAATTCTACATTTGGATAGTCAAAATAGGAAGCAGGAAATGATGTGCTACTTGCTACCCAAGAGTTATTAAAATTATTTAAAATACCATAATTAAGTGCTATTGCTATTTTATTTAATCCGTCTTCTTGAGTGTTGTTATTGAATACTAATAGTCCGCCAATTTGAGCCACATTAAGATTGCTATTTGAGTTCTGAACTTGATTTCCATAAAAATCGGACATTAAATCTTTTTGATTAAAGCCTAGAGTAAAAGTTGCTGCTGATTCCATAAATACAGCTCCACTAGCAGGATTTATTGAAATAGCACTCAAGTCTCCACCTAATGCTCCAAAAGCACCTTTCATTGCCATTGTTCGTGCTGTACCTTGTTTGTTTTCTTGACTTAGTAAGATTCCGAATTCATCGTAGTTTAAGATTTGTGCATTTATTACTAATCCTATAAATAGGCTAAAAATAGTTAGTGTTTTTTTCATTGAAATTTGATATGAAAGTAACACTTCTCTTCTTGATTTAAGATAGAGAAGTGTGTATTAAATTATTATTTGCGACGACCTGAAGATCTTGACGACCCACTTGATGATGATCTAGATGAAGAGCTAGAAGACCTTGTTGAACTAGAACTTGAAGATGATCTTGAAGAAGAACTTCTGTTTGTTGAAGTACGAGGTGTTGATGAGTTACTTCTGGGTGAAGTAGTTCGTGGTTTAACAGTACCATTACTTCTAGGTGTTGTCGTTGTTCTAGGAGTAGTTGTTCTAGGAGTAGTTGTTCTAGGTTTAACGTCATTATTACCTCTTGGAGTTGTTGATGTTCTAGGTCTCGTATTTCCATCACTTCTAGGAGTTGTAGTACGAGGAGTTACTGTACCATTATTTCTAGGTGTAGTAGTTCGTGGTCTAACGGTTCCATTTTCTCTAGGAGTCGTTGTTCTTGGTCTAATACTACTATTATCTCTTGGGGCAATAGTTCTAGGTTTTACTATATCTCCACTACCTCTTATTATTGATTGATTAGGGTTTCTTCTGTTATTTACGCCAGCAACGCTTCTACTTAGACTTCTTCTACCAGAATTTACATTATAAGAGCCTCTTCTACCATAGCGGTTGTCATATCTTGGGTTGTAGTTGTTATTGTAGTTATTATAGCCATATCCTCCATAATAATAAGGGTTGTAATATCCATATCCATAATTATTATAACCATAATAGCCACCATAGTAATAAGGATTGTAACCTGAATAGTAATAAGGGTTGTTATATCCATAATAGGAATATGATCTCCAAGGGTTGTAGTAGTATGGATTATACCAGTTGTAATAACCCCAGTTATATCCATGGTAATATGAGGAATGATAAGGATTATACCAATCATAGCTAATATGGTGTGTTATACTAACTTCTTGATTATCGTAACCCCAAGATGCATTACTTTTTGTATTTTCTTCTTCGGTATTCTCTTGATTTTCTTCATAAGAATAATCTTCAGCATTAATCAAAATATCTTCGTCTTCGAGTTTGTCATATTTATCTAATTCACGAGCGAAATAATTTTCTTTTTTAGTTTTCTCTACAATTACTTCCTCTTGCTCTTTATTTGGCTTTGCATAAATACCATCATTTTCTTGAGTTGTTGACTTATAAGAACTACATGATGAAACAATAAGACCTACTAAAAGCACATAAAAATAGGCTCTTATATCGATTAATGTTTTGATTTTGTTCATAATTGTATGTTTTAATTGTTCTAAACTATAAAAATAATTAGATTTGCCCCACTATTTTTATCAATCAAATATACACAATATTTGTGCCAAATTAAACCTATGAGCAAAAAACTCACAAAACGTAGCGAAGATTATTCAAAATGGTATAATGAGATCGTTATAAAAGCAGATTTAGCTGAAAATTCAGCAGTAAGAGGCATGATGGTTATTAAACCTTATGGCTATGCAATTTGGGAAAAAATGCAAGCAGAATTAGATAGAATGTTTAAGGAAACAGGACATCAAAATGCTTATTTCCCATTATTAATACCAAAATCATTTTTTAGTAAAGAAGCAAGTCATGTAGAAGGTTTTGCAAAAGAATGTGCTGTTGTAACTCATTATCGTCTTAAAAATGCAGAAGATGGCTCAGGAATTGTAGTTGATGAAACCGCTAAACTTGATGAAGAATTAATTGTTAGACCTACTTCTGAAACAATAATTTGGGATACTTATAAAAGATGGGTACAGTCTTATAGAGATTTACCTTTGTTAATTAATCAATGGGCAAATGTGGTTCGTTGGGAAATGCGAACACGTTTATTTTTACGAACAACGGAGTTTTTATGGCAAGAAGGGCATACGGCGCACGCAACTAAAGAAGAGGCTTTAGAAGAGGCTCAAAAAATGCATGAAGTGTATACACGATTTGCTGAAGACTTTATGGCTATTCCAATTATAAAAGGAGCAAAGTCAGAAAATGAACGTTTTGCAGGTGCATTAGAAACCTATACTATTGAAGCATTAATGCAAGATGGGAAGGCTTTGCAAGCAGGAACTTCACATTTTCTAGGTCAAAATTTCGCAAAGGCTTTTGATGTGAAATATGCTACAAAAGAAGGTGGTTTAGAACATGTTTGGGCTACTTCTTGGGGTGTAACTACTAGATTGATAGGCGCTTTGATTATGACTCATTCAGACGATAGTGGTTTGGTTTTACCTCCAAATTTAGCACCATATCAAGTAGTAATTGTACCTATTTACAGAACAGATGAGCAATTAGAAGCCATTTCTAAAAAGGTAGATTTAATTGTAAAAGATTTGAGAGCACAAGGTATTACTGTTAAATATGATAATAGAACAACACATAAGCCTGGATGGAAATTTGCGGAATATGAATTAAAAGGTGTTCCTGTTAGATTGGCAATGGGACCTAGAGATCTAGAACAAGACACCATTGAGATTGCAAGAAGAGATACTTTTGAAAAACAGAATATCAATCAATCTGAAGTGGTACAAACGGTCAAAGATTTATTAGAAGAAATTCAAGAAAGTTTATTTGCAAAAGCATTGTCTTTTAGAGATGATCATATCACTGAAGTAAATGACTTTGATGAGTTTAAAAAGGTGTTAAGCGATAAAGGAGGTTTTATTTCTGCACATTGGGATGGGACAGTTGAAACAGAAAAGAAGATAAAAGAGCTTACAAAAGCAAGCTTAAGATGTATTCCAATAGATGCAAAAGAAGAGTCAGGTTTTTGCGTTTTAACAGGAAAGCCATCAAATAAAAGGGTATTATTTGCAAAAGCTTATTAAATTTATCACGAAATATTTTGCTGTGCGAAAAATAGTTGTATTTTTGCACTCGCTTTGAAAAGAAAAAAATAGTTTTGGCCCGTTCGTCTATCGGCTAGGACGCCAGGTTTTCATCCTGGTAAGAGGGGTTCGACTCCCCTACGGGCTACATTTTATTATTACTTGAATATTTGAGTAATTTTTTAAACAAAATAAATTTTTACGATGGCAAATCATAAATCAGCATTAAAGAGAATCAGAAGTAACGAAACAAGAAGAATTCGTAACAAGTATCAATACAAAACTACACGTAACGCAATTAGAGATTTACGTGAAATGACGGTTAAAGCTGATGCTGAACCTAAGTTGAAAGAGATTACTTCTATGTTAGATAAAATTGCTAAAAACAATATTATTCATAACAATAAAGCAGCTAATTTAAAGTCAAAATTGACTAAATTTGTAGCAAGTTTAAAGTAAGTATTAAAAAAATATATTACATAAAGTGCTCCTTTTAGGGGCACTTTTTTTTTTACCATTCATTTGAACGATTAGCATCTAACTTAATAAAGATAAATAATAAAATGGTAAAACCCCACAAAGAGGATCCTCCATAGCTAAAAAAAGGTAAAGGTATACCGACTGTTGGAAGTAAATCTAAAACCATTCCAATATTTATGGTAAAATGAACAAAGATAATACTGGCAACGCTATAGCCATAAATTCGGCTAAACTTGGATTTTTGCTCTTCAGCTTTATAAATTAATCGTAAAATTAGTAGTACAAATAATAGTACAATAATACCGCTACCAAAAAAACCGAATTCTTCACCAATAGTGCTAAATATATAATCCGTATGCTGTTCGGGGACAAATTTTCCATTGGTTCTATCTCCTTCAAGAAAGCCTTTTCCTGTTAATCCTCCTGATGCAATTGTTTTAACAGCTTGATCATTATTATAACCATAGGTTCGTTTTAAGCTTTTAATTTTTTTTGAATCATTTTCCATACGTAACCATAGCGCAAGTCTGTCTTTATGATGTGGTTTTAGGACTTTTTTATGAAGTATTGAGCTACCAAATATTAGTAATAACATACCTAGAAATATACTTATTACATAAGGCCAATTTTTTCTAAAAAAAAGCTTTTGACGTTTTGATGCATAGTAGAGTACTAGAATAATTAATAGTGAGGTTGAAATTAAGGTTTTACTAATTCCAAATTTAATTGTTATCACAAAAAGCAATGCCATAGTAAATAAACTTGTAAAAAGCTGAATAGACAGTCCTTCTCTAAGTAGCACAAAAACAAAAGCAAAATATATAATTGCAGAACCAACATCAGGTTGAAGTAAAATTAAAATAAAAGGAATAAACAATACAATCAATACGTTTTTGAAATCTTTAAATTTTTTGATATCAAATAAATTGTCACTTAAAATTTTAGAAACAGCTAGGGCAGTAGTAACTTTAACCAATTCAGAGGGTTGAAAACTAAAGCCTCCAAATGAATACCAAGCCGTTTGTCCATTGATAGTTCTACCAAATATAAATAAACCGACCAATAACAATAAAGAAAGCATATAGAAAATACTCGAAAACCTTTCGTAAAAAGAAGCTTCAATAGAAAGTATTAAAACTATTATAACAAGGCTAAACCCGATCCATACAAGTTGTTTTCCATAGTATGTTGAGAGATTAATCAGGGAAGAAGCCTCAGATGAAAAATCAACTGCATAAATACTAAACCATCCTGCAAATACCAGTATTAAGTATAAAAAGATGAGTACCCAATCTAATTCCAATAATATGTTTGAGCTTTTAGAGATCATTTTTTTGACTGTAATTCTAAGATTTTATCATATTCCCTTTCGTAAAGATTAATATCATGGACATTTGTTTCACGCCACTTTATTTTGATATCTTTATTTATGTATTTTTCAATCATCAAACTAGCTATTGGAGCAGCAACTGTAGAACCATATCCTCCATTTTCTACAAAAACAGCAATAGCAATTTTTGGATTTACTTTTGGAGCAAAAGCAATAAAAATAGAATGGTCTGATAATTCAATTTTCTCTCCGGCAACTCTAATGAAATTTTGTACAGTTCCTGTTTTTCCACACATTTCCAAACCTTCGACTTGAGAATAATATGCCGTTCCTCCTTTTTGTTCAAAAACTTTTTGCATACCATTAATAACAGGTTCAAAATAAATTGAGTCTATGTCTGTGTTTTTTGGAATAATATAGTTTGGGTTATCAATAGCTTTATTATTAATCTTTTTAACAATATGAGGAGTGATAAAAAAACCTTTATTAGCTACTGCGCTAGTCATATTAGCAAGCTGAATTGGAGTTGTAAGAATTTCACCTTGACCGATAGCATTAGAAATTGTGGTAACAGCTTTCCAGTTCTTCATGGGATAGTAGCGGTTGTAATATTCTGCATCTGGTATTAATCCTTTTTGACCAACAGGCAAATCGTACCCTAAATAATTACCTAAACCAAATTTTTTGACTTGCTTACTCCAGTTATCTATTCCTTCGGCAGCTGTTGCATATTTTTCAATGGATTTTCTATAGCTGTAGGAAAAGTAGGTATTACAAGATTTATAGATGGCTTCTTCTAATTTTAATGGTCTACCATTTGTGTTACAATGACAACCCATAAATGCTTTTTCTCTAGTCCCATATCTATGTCCATGATAGCAACGTGTTGTTGATTGGGGAGTTATGACACCTTCTTGTAAAGCAATTAGTCCATTTAACATTTTAAATGTGGAACCAGGAGAATATTCCCCTTTTAAACTCCTATCATAAAGTGGTTTGTTGATGGTATCTAAATAAAACTTATTAAAGTTTTTTGATCTATCTCGCCCAACCATTAAATTAGGATTGTAGCTAGGAGCAGTTACAAGAGCTAAGATTTCTCCTGTTGCAGGTTCTAGAGCAACTATGCCACCTCTTTTGTTTTCTAATAACCATTCGCCATATTGTTGTAAAACAATATCAAGTGTCAATTGAATATCTTTTCCAGGTACTGCAAGTGTATCATATTTTCCATCTTTAAAAGAACCAATTTCCTTATTGTGAATATTTTTTCTCACATATTTTACTCCTTTTACACCTCGTAGATAATCTTCATATTGTTTTTCAACACCCTGATAACCAATTAGTTCACCTGATTGATAATAGGAATTGTTTCTAGCAATATATTCATTTACTTGACTTATATATCCCAGAACATTTGCTGCTGAATTATATGGATAATTGCGCAACATCCTTTTTTGGATATAGAATCCTTTGTAACGAAACATTTTTTCTTGCAATATTGCATAATCACTTTTAGATAATTGTTCTACAAAAATAGATGCAAGTCTTGGTGAGTAAACTCTTGCTTTTTTTAGTCTTTTTTTAAAAGTTTTTTTTGAGATTGATAAAATTTTACAAAACTCTAAAGTATCTATAATTGCGACTTCTCTTGGGATAACCATAACATCATAAGAAGTTTGGTTGGCTACCAATAGTTTATTGTTTCTATCATAAATATAGCCTCGCTTGGGGTAGTCATATTTAGCAGAAACTGCTGCGTTGTTTAAAGGATTACTTCTAAATGAGTCATCAATAATTTGCAAATAATACAATCTTCCAAGAAAAAAAACACCACTAAAAATTGTAAAAAATACTAATATATAGCCATTGTTACGCATTTGATTTTTTTTTCAAAAATAATTGTAAGCCAAATATAATTAAAACAATACTTAAAATTGATGAAAGGAATGTTTTTAATAGAAGCTTGCTAAACTCTACAAATGAAAATTGTTCTAAAGAAAAAATGAGAAAATGATGCATGAAAGTCAAAATACTTATCCAAAGAAAAAGAACTACAAAAGATAGGTCTTTAGTATTTATCTGCTCAATATCGTCTTCATTTTTATTAGAAAGTATTTGTAATAGAAATACTCTAAAGTAGGCGATGAAAACAATTGAAAAAGTATGAATTCCTCCATCATTGGTTAAGATATCTATAAAAAGACCCAAAAGAAAACTACTTATAAGTAAGGCAGTTTTATTCTTGTCAAACGGAAAAACAAAAATAAAAATAATATAAAAATATGGATTTATATAACCTAAAAGATCTACATTATTAAAGATACTAACCTGTAAAAGAGTTAATAGAATTATTAGGATTCCATATTTTAATAAAGTACTATTCATTTATTGATTCGAGTTCAAATTGTTCTTCACTTAATCTATTATTCACAACAAATACATTGTTTAAGGCACTAAAGTCAGCAAATAAATTAACATCAATTGTAGTATATGATTTTTTATCTATTGAAAAATCAGTAATTACTCCCAAAGGGATTCCTTCGGGAAAAATTACTGATTTTCCACCACTGATAAGTGTATCTCCGATTTTTATATTTGCTTGAATTGGGAGATCAGTAAACTGTGCTTTTGAGAAGCTTTTTCCATTCCATTCTAGACTTCCAAAATGATGACTATTTTTCATTTTAGCATTAATCTTCGTCCGACTATTGAGTAGAGATAATACCGTAGAATAATTTTTAGAGACTCTCAATGTTATTCCAATAATTCCGTTTGATAAGACAACGCCCATATTTGGTTTAATACTATCATTGCTACCTTTATCAATTGTTAAAATATTGTTTCTCTTATGATAAGAATTATAAACAACTTTAGAGCTAATGTATTTATACTTTGTGTTTGAATTTATCTTTTCAGAATCAGTTGATTCAATAAATTGCTCCAGTTTATTTTTTAATAATTCGTTTTCTTTAACCAAGTCGCCATTTTGACTTTTTAAGTTAAAATAATTCTTAATATTCGTTGATTTTTTATGAATACTACCACTTATTACATTAGCTGAATTTAAGTATTTACTATGATGAAAAGAATGACTTTTAACAATAAAGATAAATGCTATTAACTCCAAAATCAAAAACAATAAACCAACACGGTTATTGGTAAAAAATTTAATAAGTTGTAACATTTAATTTTAGTTAATAGTAGAATTTATATCAAGATGCTACGATATTTATCTAATTCTTTTAATGCAATACCAGTACCTCTAACAACGGCACGTAATGGGTCTTCAGCCACATAAACAGGCAAATCAGTTTTACGAGATAAACGCTTGTCAAGACCACGGAGCATAGATCCTCCACCTGCTAAATAGATACCTGTGTTGTAAATGTCGGCTGCCAATTCTGGAGGTGTTTGTGATAGCGTTTCCATAACAGCATCTTCAATTCTAATAATTGATTTGTCTAGTGCTTTTGCTATTTCTCTATAAGATATTTGAATTTGTTTTGGTTTTCCGCTTAGTAAGTCCCTACCTTGAATATACATATCTTCAGGCGGATTTTCTAGATCCTCAGTAGCAGCTCCAACTTGAATTTTAACCAATTCAGCAGTTCTTTCGCCTATATATAAGTTATGTTGTGTTCGCAGGTAATAAGATATATCATTGTTAAAAACATTTCCTGCAACCTTAATTGATTTGTCGACAACTATACCTCCTAAAGCTATTACTGCAATTTCAGTTGTGCCACCTCCTATATCGATAATCATATTTCCTTTGGGTTGCATAATGTCAATACCAATACCAATCGCTGCAGCCATTGGTTCGTGTATTAAATGCACTTCTTTCCCTTTCATTTTTTCTGCAGAATTATAGACTGCTCTTTTCTCAACTTCTGTGATTCCTGAAGGAATACAAATTACCATTCGTAAAGAAGGTGTTATAAAACGATCTTTTATAGATGGAATATTTTTAATAAACTCCCGAATCATTTGTTCAGATGCATCAAAGTCAGCAATTACACCATCCTTTAAAGGCCAAATAGTTTTAATGTTTTCATGGGTTTTGCCCTGCATCATATTGGCTTCATTCCCAATAGCAGTAATCTTACCAGTTGTACGATCTCTAGCAACAATTGACGGACTGTCAACAACGACTTTGCCATCATGAATTATTAAAGTATTTGCTGTGCCTAAATCTATGGCAATATCTTCTGTTAAAAAGTCAAAAAAACCCATTATTTCGTGTTAAATATTTTGGAGAATGCTCTAATGCACAAAGGTACTTAAAAAAATGTAAAAATTTAAAGTAAATAATTGAAAATTAATGCTTGAAATATCGTGTTTTTGTAAATACTATTGACCTCGAATTGATGTCACAAAAATCTATTGATAATTGATTTTTAATTGATCCTCCAAGTTGAACTCAGGTTAATAGGTAATACTGCTACAACAAGTCAAGTGAGTAAAAGAGTAGCTAAATACGCACCCATTAAATTGATTCACCTAAAGCTTTTAATTTTTCGGTATTTTCTGCTAATTGAAGTTCTTTGATAATTTTAATAATATCACCATCAATGATATTACTTAAATCATATAGCGTTAAATTAATTCGATGTTCAGTTACACGGCCTTGTGGATAGTTATAAGTTCTAATTTTTGCAGAACGATCCCCACTAGATACCATTGTTTTACGTTGTGCGGCATCTGCTTCAAGTTTTTTGGCTAATTCTCTTTCATATAAACGAGAACGCAATACTTTAAAGGCTTTGTCTTTATTCTTATGCTGTGATTTTTGGTCTTGACATTGTGCTACTAATCCAGTAGGAACATGAGTTAATCTCACAGCAGAATAGGTAGTGTTTACAGATTGTCCACCAGGACCCGAAGCACAAAAGTAATCTACTCTTACATCAGAAGGATTTATTTGAACATCAAACTCTTCTGCTTCAGGCAAAACCATAACGGTTGCAGCAGAGGTATGTACACGTCCTTGAGTCTCAGTTTGAGGAACTCGTTGTACACGATGAACACCTGATTCAAATTTCATTAAACCATAAACATCGTTACCTGTTACACTAAAAATAACTTCTTTAAATCCTCCAGAAGTACCTTCGCTTATATCTACAACCTCAGTTTTCCAACCTTGAGAAGAGCAAAATTTAGTATACATTCTATATAAGTCTCCGGCAAAAATACTCGCTTCATCACCACCAGTTCCAGCTCTTATTTCTACCATTACATTTTTAGCGTCTTCAGGATCTTTTGGGATTAGCATTACCTTAATTTCTTCTTCTAGAATGGGTAATTTTGTTTCGGCATCATCTAATTCCATTTTTGCCATTTCAATCATTTCAGCATCAGTTTCTGTTTTGATGATATCTTTTGCCTCTTCGACTGAGTGAATTAAAGACTCATATTCATCAGCTTTTTTGATGACTTTGGTTAAGTCTTTATATTCCTTATTTATCTCAATATAACGTTTTTGATCTGTAATAATATCGGGTTGGATGATCAAATCTGATACTTCATCAAATCTTTGACGTACTATTTGAATTTTATCTAACATAAATGGTTTTGTTCTTGCTGCGAATTTACAATTTACTTCGCACAATTCCCAAAATTTGGTATTTTAAAAAGCTAGATTAGTATAGGCTTTGTTCTTTATTAAGTTTTGAGCAATAAAATTAAGAATAGCTTGTTTAATAAAAGCAAAACATTCTAAAAGAAATCAATACATTTGCAATCGAAAATCAGGTATGAATAGATTCCATTTCACTATAATTAGTTTATTATTGTTCACTCAAGTCAATGCTCAGTATCTTAATGAGGTAGGTTTTATTGTTGGTGGAACAAATTATAGTGGTGATATCGGTAATGAATTTTATATTGCTCCAAATAAGGTAGGAGCAAGTTTATTGTATAAAAGAAATATAAATTCCCGTATATCTATAAGAAGTACCTTGAGTTATATCCCGATTTCTGATAGCGATGCGAAATCCTCAAATAGTATACGTCAAGAAAGAGGATATAGTTTCTCAAATACACTCTATGAAGTTGCCGTTGGATTAGAATTTAATTATTTTGATTATGATATAACAACTTCTCATCTAATTGCAACACCCTATTTATTATTTGAATTTGCAGGCTTTTATTATAATGTAGCGAGTAGTCAAACTAATAATAATACCTATAATTACAGTAGTAAAGTATCCTATGCTATACCATTTGGGATTGGGTTTAAATCTAAAATTGCAAGAAACTATGCTTTTGCATTAGAACTTAGAGCACGATATACTTTTGAAGATGATTTAGATTATAATAATGAGAGAGTATCTAATCTAAGATTTGGTAATCCAAACACAAATGACTGGTATTTCTTTTCAGGAATTTCTTTTGTCTATTCGTTTGGAAGACCTCCTTGTGCTGTTCCACCACAATATTAATATATGAGCAAAATTACGTTGAATTCTAAGGTCAATGTGCCGAACCATGTTGCTGTCATAATGGATGGCAATGGTCGATGGGCAAAACAAAAAGGAAAATTTAGAATTTTTGGTCACCAAAATGGAGTGAAATCAGTCAGAGAAACAATAGAAGCAGCAGCTGAAATTGGGGTGAAAGTATTAACGCTTTTTGCTTTTTCAACAGAAAACTGGAGTCGGCCAAAAAGAGAAGTAGATACACTGATGAGTTTATTAGCTACATCCTTGAAAAAAGAATTGAAGAGTCTTCAGAAAAATTCAATACAATTACGAGCGATTGGTGATTTGAAAAACCTACCTGAAAAAGCACACAAAGAGTTAAAAGAGGTGATTTTAAAAACAGCTAGTAATGATAGAATGATACTTAATCTAGCTTTAAGTTATGGTTCACGTGCCGAAATCGTTAATGCTGTCAAAAGTATTTCTAAAAAAGTTGTTAATAATGAACTAAAAATTGAAAATATTAATGAAAAAACTATAAATAACCATTTATATACATTTTCTTTGCCAGACGTTGATTTTTTGATACGAACAAGCGGCGAACAACGAATTAGTAATTTCTTGTTATGGCAGATAGCCTATGCCGAATTGTATTTTACAAATACACTTTGGCCAGATTTTAAAAAACAAGATTTTTATAACGCAATAAAGGAGTATCAAAACAGAGAAAGACGATACGGAAAAACAAGTGAACAAATTGAAACAAATGAGTAGTATTAAAAGAGTTTTTATTGCAATAATCTTACTAATTTATATCGGAATTAATTCTTTTGCACAAGAAGAACCAATAATTGTCAAAGATAGTCTTACCTCTGGAAAGGATAGTCTTGCTTTTGAAAGAGGAAAAGAATATACACTAGGAGATTTTACAGTAATTGGCTTACAAAAGTTTAGTGAGCAAACAGTAAAAGTCCACTCTGGTTTGACCAAAGGTTCTAAAATAAAGTTACCAGGAGATAAATTAACAAGTGCAATAAAAAGACTTTATGAAACAGATCAGTTTAGTAAAGTAGATGTTTATTTAGTAAAACTTGATGGAGATACTGCTTATTTAGAATTTGAAGTTATAGAATTACCACAATTAGATAAGTTAGAATTTACTAATTTACGAAAAGCAAAATCACGAACTCTTAAAGAAGAAGCTAAAATTAAGAGTGGTGATATGGTAACCGATAATTTATTAGTTACCACAAAAAATTTCTACAAGAATAAATATATGAATGATGGGTTTTTAAAAACCAAAGTAGATATCAAGCAGGAAAAAGGGAAAAAGCCAAATACGGTAGATTTGTTAGTGAACTTAGATAAAGGCAATCGTGTCAAAATAAGTAAAATTAACATTATAGGGAATGAATTAATCACCACAAAAAAAATACGTAGAAAAATGAAATCAACCAAACAAAAAATGTTTGGTAGGTTTTGGAAACGCTCCAAATATATTTCAACAGATTATAAAGAAGATCTAAAAACAATTTTAGATGCATACAGTGAAGAAGGGTTTCGTGATGCAATAATTACAAATCAAGACTATACTTGGATAGATGATAAAAACATTGAGTTAAATATTAAGATAGATGAAGGCAAGAAATACTTTTTTAAAAGTGTTGAATTTGTTGGGAACTCAGTTTATTCTGATGCACAGTTGAATAAATTTTTACGTTTAGAAAAAGGAGATGTCTATAATTCTAAAGTTTTAAAAGAAAGAGTTAGCGGTGATGGAACTCCTGATTCAGAGGATTTACAGTCTCTTTACTTAAATTCAGGGTATCTGTTTGCACAAGTAACACCTGTTGAAACAAGAGTAGTTAACGATTCTATTGATGTTGAGATTCGCATCTATGAGGATGATCCAGCAACTATCAGAAAAATATCAGTTACGGGTAACACAAGAACCAATGATCATGTTATTTATAGAGAATTATGGACTAAACCAGGAAATTTATTTAGTAAAGAGGATATCATACGGTCTATTAGAGAAATTAGTCAATTGGGTTTCTTTGATGCGGAGAATATTGTTCCAGACGTAAAGCCCAATCAAATTGATAAAACAGTAGATATTGAGTATTCTGTAGCCGAAAAAGGTTCTAGTCAGATAGAACTTCAAGGTGGCTATGGTGGAAATTCATTTATAGGTACATTAGGTTTATCATTTAATAATTTTTCAATAAAAAATATCTTAAAAAAAGAAGCCTATAAACCATTACCAATGGGTGATGGACAAGCTTTATCATTGAGATTGCAAAAAAGTAAGTTTTATAGTACCTATAGTTTTTCATTTACAGAACCTTGGTTAGGAGGTCAAAAACCAAAATCCCTATCCTTGTCTGTTTATAATTCAAGACAATTTGGGTATACATCAAATTATGATGTCGATAAAAGTCAAGGTCTAAATATTTGGGGTGCGTCTGTAGGGCTAGGGCAGCGATTAAATTGGCCAGACAACTATTTTGGACTTTCACAATCCATTAGTTATCAACGTTATGAATTAAACGAATATAATGCTATTCCAAGCCTTAGGTTTGATGGTGGAACAGGAGTTGCAAATAATATATCATACAGTATTACTTTATCACGAAATTCCTCAGGTCCAAACCCTATCTTTCCAACAGTTGGTTCAGAACTTAGTTTAACTTTAAAAGGAACGCCACCATTTTCATTATTTAATGGTAAAGATTATGACTATGCGTTACTTAGTGATGAAGATAAATACAGATGGTTAGAATATAACAAGGTGTCATTTAAAGCTAAATTTTTCACACCACTTTATAAGAAATTGATTTTAATGACTGATGTTCAAATTGGTCTATTAGGTTATTATAATAAAAGTGCTAGCTATATAGAACATGTTAATTATTCTCCTTTTGAAAGATATATAGTAGGTGGTGATGGTTTAGCACAATACCGATTTGATGGAAGTGAAACTATCGGATTAAGAGGATATGAGAATGGAGCCTTATCTGATAGAACAAGTGGTGGAACGATGTATGATAAATTTTCAATTGAAGCAAGATATCCTATTACTTTAAAACCATCAGCATCAATCTATGTGACTGGCTTTGTCGAAGCAGGTAACTCTTATAATGGATTTAAAAATTTCAATCCTTTTACAGTTAAACGTTCTGCTGGAGCTGGATTACGAATTTTTATGCCAGCATTTGGTTTATTAGGTATAGATTTTGCACATGGATTTGATCCAGTTGGAGACTTTGGTGAGAAGTCAGGATGGCAAACTCATTTTATTATTGGGCAACAATTCTAATTATGTATTATCTTTGTGATAAGTTTAGGTTAATTGGATACAGTTTTTATAATTATTAAAATATACTGTTATGACTAAAAAGTTTTTATTCTTATTTGTAAACATATTGTTTGTTACAATCGCTTTTGCACAAAAGCCACAACGAATAGCGTATATTGATATGGAGTATATATTAGAAAATGTTCCTGATTATCAAAAAGCAACTTCACAGTTGCAAACCAAAGTTCAAAAATGGCAAGATAAGATTGCTACGGGTCAACGTGAGCTAGAAATACTAAAAACAGACTTAAGTAATGAAAAAGCATTGCTTACCAAAGATTTAATTGAAGAACGTGAAGAGGATATTAGTATTAAAGCTGAAGAGTTAAAAAAAACCCAAAACAAATACTTTGGCACAAAAGGTGATTTATTCCGTTTACGTAAGCAATTGGTTAAACCAGTTCAAGATCAAGTTTATAATGCCATACAAGATATTGCTAAGAAACGTAAATATGATTTTGTGTTAGATAAATCAAGTGATTTGATTATGCTCTATACAAATGATAAATATGATATTAGTGATTTAGTAATCAAAAGCATAACTCGCTCTGAAAAGCAAAAACAAATCGTTGAGAAAAGAACGAAAAAACAGAAAGAGATTAGTGCCAAACAAAATCAAGCAAAAGAACCTAATCCTGAATTAGAAAAAAAATTAGAAGAAAGAGAAGCTAAGAAACAAGAATTAAAAGAACGTGTTGAAAAACAAAAAGCTGATCGTGCTAAGAAAAGAGAAGAACAAAAAAAGGCTATTGAAGAAGCCCGCCAACAAAAGATAAAAGAGCGTGAAGAAGCAAAGAAAAAAATAGCAGACAAAAGAGCTGCTGAACAAAAAGCAAGAGAAGAAAAGAGTAAAGATAAAGAACCGGAACAATAGAATAACAATAATTAAAAAACAAAAATCAAAATGAACACAATCAAAACACTTTTATTAATCGCTGTATTTACAATAGGTTTTACTACAGTTAATGCTCAAAGTAAAATGGCGCATATTAATACGGAAGAATTAGTTTCTTCAATGCCAGAAACTAAAGCATTACAAGCAAAATTAGAAAAGTTAGGAAAGACTTATGATGATGAAATGAAAACAAAGGAAGTAGAGTTAAAAGCAAAATTTGAACGTTATAATAAAGAGTTCGAATCTCAAACTGAAGCAACAAATGCAGAGAGAACTAAAGAGGTTCAATTAGAAGCTCAAAAAATTGAGCAATTCAAAAAGGAAGCTATGCGTGACCTTCAAAAACAAGAACAAGAAGGTTTAAAACCAATTCTTGAAAAAGCCATGAAAGCTGTTGAAGATATTGCTGCTGCTCAAGGTTTTGACTATGTGTTAAATGCGAATACACTTATCATCAAAAATGGTAAAGATTTATTAATAGATGTGAAAACTAAATTGGGTATTCAATAGCCAATTTTAATAAAACTATTAAAAAACCGTTTGCAATAGCAAACGGTTTTTTACTTTTGTAAAGTATGATAAAGCAAAATATAATAGGTTTTTTTGATTCGGGTGTAGGTGGAACGTCTATTTGGAAAGAAATGATTCAGATTCTTCCACATGAAAATACTATTTATCTTGCGGATAGTATCAATGCACCTTATGGAAAAAAAACGAGAGAAGAAATTATTTTACTCAGTGAAAAAAATACAGAATTTCTACTAAACAAAGGATGTAAGATGATTGTAGTTGCTTGCAATACAGCTACTACAAATGCCATATCTCATCTAAGAGAAAAATATAAGATTCCTTTTATTGGTATTGAACCCGCAATAAAACCAGCAGCCTTGCACACAAAGACAAACAATGTTGGAATATTGGCAACTCAAGGAACTTTAAGTAGTGAACTATTCGCCATAACCTCACAAGAGTTTGCATCAAATATTGATGTCTGTGAGCAAGAAGGAAAAGGTTTGGTAGAATTAATTGAGTCTAATCAGTTAGAATCAAACGATATGCAAAATCTACTGGTGAAGTATCTAGAGCCAATGCAAAAAGCTAATATTGATTATTTAATACTGGGTTGCACACATTATTCCTATTTAATTCCTCAAATTAAAGAGATAATAGGTAATAAAGTTACTATTATAGATTCTGGCTTTGCCGTATCAAAACAGATAAAGAAAATACTAGAGAAAAATAAAGGATTAAATTCTCAAAATAGACAAGGTAACTATCAGTTTTATTCAAATAAAAACATTGAAATTATTCATAGTTTACTTGCTGAAATTCCTTTTGAATTAGAAATAAAACAAGAGCAATTTTAACCATTTATTTGATCAGGATTGTACCCCAAATAAGGAACTTCCTTTTCAGTGAAAACAATACCTGTTTCAGCTAATTCTTTAAGAATAGGTTCATAAACTTCTTTTGTAATAGGTATTTGAACTCCGGGATTAGTGATTTCTCTGTTTAGTATTTTCAACGTTGCAATAGCAACTGGTAATCCTACTGTTTTAGCCATGGCGGTATAAGTCTGGTCTTCACCTATAACTACGGTACTACTTTCAATTTGTTTTTTCTCACCTTTATATTCATAACCAAACTTATGAAGCATTACAATCATGTCTTTATCCTCTTCTTGTAGTGTCCATTTATCCATTAAGATTTTTTGAATAAGTTGGGCTGGTGTTCCATTTTTTATTTCAAAAGATTTTTGGTCATTAAAAAGATCGAGTTCTTCAAGCTTTTCCCATAAATAATCATCTTGATCTATTTTTAGATAGGAACGTAGTTTTAATTCAACAGAATCATAGGGATGATAGGGTAAAAATGAATTTACAAATTCACGATAACTCATATTCTCTGTATTTTCCATTTTATAAGTATCATCTGTCATGCCTAGTTGAACAAAGATATTCCATGCTTTTGAAAAGCCAACTTTCCTAATCGTACCTCTGTATAAAGTTAGGACATCGTGTAATTTATAAGCATCACGATATTTTAAGGAATCTCTATTAGCAATAGCTTCAAATTTTCCATAACCATCAATATATAATATTTCAGAACGTCGAAATAATTTTTGATAAGGGATGTATTTAAATTTTCCTTCTTGTATGAATTTTGCTGCACTACCTTGACCAGCAACCACAACATTTCTTGGATTCCAAGTAAATTTATAATTCCAAAGATTATCGTCACTTTCGGGAGCTACTAGACCTCCAGTAAAAGACTCAAATAATAAAAGTTTTGCACCATTATCACGAATACGGTCAATAATTTGCATAGCACTCATGTGATCTATTCCTGGGTCTAAACCAATTTCATTCATAAAGACTAAGCCTTTTTCTTTAACAGCGGCATCCAATTCCATCATTTCATTAGAAACATAAGATGCAGTAACTAAACTTTTTCCATAAGTAACACAATCTTTAGCCACTTCAAGATGAAATCTTGCAGGCAACATAGAGATAACGATCGCTGCATTTTGAATAGCTTTAATTCGTTTTTCAGCATTAAATATATCAAGACATAAAGCTGTCGCATTTGGGTGAGAACCTGCCATGTTTTCAGCAGATGCTATAACTTTATCAGCAATAACAATTTGTAAATTCTCTACCTCAGATTTGTCTAATAAATACTTAATTAAACAAGAAGCAGATCTACCAGCACCGATGATTAAGATATTCCTTTTTGAGCTCATATTAAGAGTGAAATTTAAGAAAACGAAGGTACTAAATATGACTCAAATCAACATAGGTATTTACAAAAAAAAAGAGCTTTATTTTTAGATAAAGCTCTCGTGAGAAATTTTATTATACTCAAAGATTATTTTTGGATGGAAAGCATACTTTTTTGTTTTTGTATTGGTGCAGGAGCATTCGGGTCAACTACTTGTCCTTTAATACGTAGTATGGTTCTTGATTCTGTAGCATTTGTATAAATTGATACTGATTTGCTAAATCTAGGAGAATTGGTATTGGTGTTGTATTTAACTTCAATAACATTAGATTTTCCAGGCATAATTTCCTCTTTTGGATATTTAGGAATTGTACAACCACACGTTGATTTTACACTAATTATCTTTAGAGGAGATTTTCCAGTATTCGTGAATTTGAAAAAACGAGTTCCATCAGATCCTTTTTCTATCGTTCCATAATCTATTGTGGTGGTTTCAAAAGTTATAATGGGAGCATTTGAATCTACTTCTTGAGCCTGAGTAGTGAGCACGAAGAGTGATATTAATGTTATAAATAGTATGTTTTTCATTTTAGATTTTGTTTTGTATGAATATGTAAAAGTAAATATTTATTTAAGTATTCAAAAAATATATACAACTTTTTAATATTATACATATAATTGTACTTTTGCAAACTATTGATTTCAAAAATAATACCAAAATGCAGATTCCAATAAAATATATTCCAAACGAGGTAGAAAACAAGTGGTATGACTACTGGATGAAAAATAATTATTTCCATTCAGAACCAGATGAAAGAGAGCCTTATACAATCGTTATTCCTCCGCCGAATGTTACAGGAGTCTTACACATGGGACATATGTTAAACAATACCATACAAGATGTACTCATTCGCCGTGCCCGTTTAAAAGGTTTTAATGCCTGTTGGGTGCCAGGAACAGATCATGCTTCTATTGCCACTGAGGCTAAAGTTGTAGCTAAGTTAGCTGCTGAAGGTATAGCGAAAGCAGATCTTACCAGAGACGAATTTCTTAATCATGCTTGGGATTGGACACATAAACATGGTGGCGTAATCCTAGAACAACTTAAAAAATTAGGTGCTTCTTGTGATTGGAAAAGAACTAAATTTACCTTAGACGACGATTTAAGTGAATCCGTTATTGATACATTTATTGATTTATATAATAAAGGATTGATTTATCGAGGTTATCGAATGGTAAACTGGGATCCTGAAGCAAAAACTACTTTATCTGATGAAGAAGTAGAATATATCGAAAAACAAGGAAAGTTATATTATGTAGATTATAAAATTGAAGGTTCTGATGAAGTAGTGACTATTGCTACAACACGACCCGAAACTATTTTAGGAGATACCGCCATTTGTGTAAATCCAAATGATGAACGTTTTACTCATCTAAAAGGGAAACGGGTAGTTGTACCTATTGCAAACAGAAGTATTCCCATTATTGAAGATGAATATGTGGATATGGAGTTTGGAACAGGTTGTTTGAAAATAACGCCAGCCCATGATCCAAATGATAAAGTAATAGGTGAGAAGCATAAATTAGAAGTGATTGATATCTTTAATGATGATGCTACTTTAAATGCTGCAGGATTACAGTTTGAAGGACAAGACCGTTTTGAAGCACGCAAAGCTATTGTTAAGGAGCTAGAAGAAAAAGGTTATATCAATAAAATTGAGGATTATATCAATAAAATTGGTATTTCGGAAAGAACAAAAGCAGTTATTGAACCTAAAATTTCAGCTCAATGGTTTTTAAAGATGGAAGAAATGGTAAAACCGGCCATCAAAGCTGTTAAAGATGGTGAAATCAAATTCTTTCCAAAACACAATGTCAATACATTTAACCATTGGCTAGAAAATATTAGAGATTGGAATATTTCCAGACAACTTTGGTGGGGACAACAAATTCCAGCTTTTTTCTATGGAGATGGAGTAGAAGACTTTGTTATTGCAAAATCAGCTAAAGAAGCACTTCCATTAGCAGTAAAAGCATCAAATAAGAATGATTTACAGCTTGGTGATTTACGCCAAGAAAATGATGTATTGGATACATGGTTTTCATCATGGTTATGGCCAATTTCGGTTTTTGATGGAATAAGACATCCCAATAATAAAGAAATTGAATATTATTATCCAACGAACGATTTGGTAACAGCTCCAGATATTATTTTCTTTTGGGTAGCACGTATGATTTTTGCTGGTTATGAATTCCGTGATACAAAACCATTCTCTAATGTATATTTCACAGGTATTGTTCGTGATAAGCAAGGGAGAAAGATGTCAAAATCTTTAGGCAATTCTCCAGATCCAATTAAAATGATGAAAGAACATGGTGCCGATGGTGTTCGTGCAGGATTATTATTAGCGGCAGCAGCAGGTAACGATTTACTTTTTGATATAGAATTAGTAAAACAGGGAAAAGGATTTGCCAATAAAATTTGGAATGGCTTTAGATTGGTAACAAGTTGGGAAGTTTCAGCTACAATTGAACAACCTGAATCATCTAAAAAAGCAATTCAATGGTATGAAGCAAAATTCCAACAAACTTTAGAAAGTATCGAAAAGTCATTTGAACAATACCGTTTAAGTGAGGCTTTAATGACTATATATAAATTATTATGGGATGATTTTTCTTCTTGGTATCTTGAGGTGGTTAAACCAGCCTTTGGTCAACCTATTGATGTAAATACATATAAGGCAAGTATCCAGTTTTTTGAGAATAACATGAAAGTTTTACATCCATTTATGCCTTTTCTAACCGAAGAAATTTGGCAGTTTATTGCAGAAAGAGCACCAGAAGAAGCTTTGATTGTATCTGAATATCCAAAACAAAGATTGTTTAATTCAAAAATTATCAATGATTTTGAGATAGTAAAAGAAGTCGTATCAGGAATTAGAACGATTCGTAAAGACAAAAATATTTCTTTTAAAAACACGATTGATTTGTCTGTTATGAATTCAGATAATTTCACAAAAGAGTTTGATGCTGTGGTAACCAAAATGGGGAATGTTGCAAACATGAGTTATGTAATTGAAAAAGTAGATGCAGCTTTAAGCTTTAGAGTAAAATCAAATACGTACTTTATTCCGATGGAAGGAGCCATAGATACCGAAGCTGAAAAAGTAAAACTTCAAGAGGAATTAAAATATGCCGAAGGCTTTTTAAGATCGGTACAAGGAAAGCTTAAAAATGAACGTTTTGTTCAAAATGCTCCAGAACAAGTAATTAAAACCGAACGAAAAAAAGAAGCAGAAGCTTTAGCTAAAATTGAAGCGCTGAAGTCGAGTATTCTAAGTTTATAAGCTTAATTTGTTCATACCATATCCATTATCAATAACCTTCTAAATATAAATTTAGAAGGTTTTTTTAATTCAATCAATTTTTTTATTTACCTTTGACCGACCGTTCAGTCATAAATCATGAGCCCACGTACCAAAATACAATTAGAAAGTATAAAAGAAGCCAGAAAAGAGCAAATCTTAGAGGCAGCTTTTCAACTATTTAGTATAAAAGGCTACCATCATACCTCCATAAATGATATTGCCGTAAAGGCAAAACTATCAAAAGGTTTATTATATAATTATTTTAAAAGCAAAGAGGATTTACTAAATAAAGTGGTATTGTTTGCTTTTAAAGATACGACTGAAATGGGTGCTTCGTTACTTGAAAGTATCGAAAATTTGTCACCTGAAAAAATATTTAAAATACTTATTAAATCCTATTTTTCTATGCTCCAAGAGCAGGAAGAACTGATGAAATTGACTTTATCTTTAGCAGTTCAAATAAGTGCCATTCCTTCAGTACATGATACAATGATGCAAGTATATCATATTTTACTAGGTCAAATAGAAGTTGTTTTTAAAGGCTTAAATTATAAAGAATATCAAAAAGAAGCCATACTTTTAGGAGCAATAATGGATGGGATTGGTATACAATATATGCTCGATCCAGAAAATTTTCCTTTAGAGGAAATGAAAGAAATGATAATTAATAAATATATAGATAATGAGAATTATACTAAAAAGTAAACTTTTTATAGCATTATTACTTTTGCTCTCCTTTAGCGTTTCTTTTGCCCAAACAGCAGAAGAAATCATCAAAAAAGCAGATGAAAAATATAGAGGAAAAACATCCTATTCTGAAATGACTATAGATATTATTCGTCCAAAATGGTCTAAACAAATGAAAATGAAAGGATGGTCAAAAGGAACTAAATATTCGGTTTCTATAGTAACTAGCCCAGCCAAAGAAAAAGGAACTGTCTTTTTAATGCGTGATAAAGAAGTGTGGAATTATATGCCAACTATTGACCGAACAATCAAATTTCCACCTTCAATGATGTTACAAAACTGGATGGGAACCGATTTAACAAATGATGATTTAGTCAAACAATCATCCATTTTAGAGGATTATACCCATAATATTACAGGAGAAGATATTAAAGAAGACTATACGTGTTGGGTTATAGAATTAATACCAAAAGAAGATGCTCCTGTGGTATGGGGAAAAGTTGTCATTTGGGTTGATAAATCAGAATATATGATGCTACAAACGGACTATTATGATGAAGATGATTTTTTGGTAAATCAAATGATAGGATCCGATGTAAAAGTGTTTAGTGGTAAGAAGTTACCTTCAAAATTACGTGTTATACCAGTTGAAGAAGAAGGGCAAGAAACAATTTTGACTTATGACAGACTGGAGTTTGATATAAAAATTTCGGATCAATACTTTACAACAAATTATATGAAGAGAATTAGATTGTAAAAAGTTCAAAGTGAAAAGTTAGAAAACTTTAAGATTCCAACTTTACAAAATTTAAACTTTATAAACTTATAATAAAATGATAGTAAAGCTTGCTTGGCGAAATATATGGCGTAATAAACGACGAACACTTATAACTGTTGCTTCGATTTTCTTTGCAGTATTGTTTTCGATCTTTATGAATTCCTTTCAAAAGGGTGCATGGGTCCGGATGCTTGATAATATTGTGAATTACTATTATGGTTATGCACAAATTCATCAAAAGGGCTATTGGGAAGAAAAAACAATTAATGATGTACTAGAATTAAATGATGAATTGTGGCAACTGCCCACTCAAATTGATGGTTTAGAACAAATCATACCTCGTTTAGAAACTTTTGCATTGCTGTCGTCTGGTGAACATACTAGTAGCATGATGATCGTAGGAACAAATCCTGATGCTGAAGACAAACTAACAAAACTTAAATCAAGATTAACTGAAGGAACTTATTTTAATCAAACGGATAAGGCGCTATTAATTGCAGAAGGTGTAAAAGATTTATTAAAAATTTCTTTAGGTGATACCTTAATTATTCTTACACAAGGTTATCATGGTGTAAATGCTGCTGGTAAATATCCGATAAAAGGTATCGTTCATTTTGCTTCACCTGATCTTAATAAAAGGATGGTTTATTTGCCATTAGAAGAGACGCAGGATTTATTAGGAGCACCATCAATGGCTACTACATTGGCGCTACGATTAAGTGATAGAGATGATTTAGAATATGTTTTGGAGCAGTTACAAACTCAATTAGATACAGATAAGTATGAGATAATGGATTGGCAGTCCATGTTGCCTGATTTGGTAGAAGCACAAAAAACAGATGCTGCAGGTAATTATATTTTCCTTTTAGTCCTTTATCTAATAATTTCATTTGGAATTTTTGGAACTATATTAATGCTAGTAAAAGAAAGGGAACACGAGTTCGGAATTTTACTTTCTATAGGGATGAGTAGAAGCTTACTAGCTTTTTCTACTTGGGTTGAAATTTTATTAATGGCTTTGCTAGGTGTTATTCTTGGAATGTTGGCAGCTTTACCATTAGTGCATTATTTTAAAGTAAATCCGATAGATTTTAGCGATTATGGGGAAATGGCAGAAAGCTACGAAAAATGGGGTTTTGATCCGATATTTCCAACGATTATGGATGCTTCACTGTTTTACTCACAAGCAATAATTATGGCTATTATCACTAGTTTATTAGCCTTGTTTGCGATTTGGAAAATTTATAAATTAAAACCAGTTGAGGCAATGAGAGAATAATATTCTAAATTCCAAAACACAGAAACCAAATAACAAATCAAAAATTTAAACAATGATTCTAAAAATAGCATGGCGAAATATTTGGAGAAATATTACAAGAAGTCTTGTGGTAATGGGCGCGATAATAATTGGAATCTGGTCAATTATTTTTTTGGTTGGAATGGTCAATGGTATGATAGAAAGTTATATTGATAATGCCATTAAAAATGAAGTTTCTCATATTAAAATTCACCATCCAGAGTTTATTAAAGATAAGGAGAGTAAATTCTATATTTCTGACATTGCTAATGTAAAAGCTAGTGTAGATACCATTTCTGGAGTAAAAGCAGTTTCCTATAAAACAATCACGAACACTATGATTAGTTCGAGTCATGCCGGTAGAGGAATAAGTGCAATTGGAGTTGTCCCTAAAGATGAAGTTACAGTATCAGGTGTTTCAAATCATATAATAGAAGGCAATTATCTAACTGATACTAAAAAAAATCAAATTTTAATTAGTAAAAGAACAGCAAAAAAGCTAAAGGTAAAACTGCGCTCTAAAGTTGTTTTGACTTTTCAAAATTTAGAAAATGAAATTACGATGGGTGCTTTTAGAGTAGTAGGTTTGTTTGAAACAGGTAACAATATATATGATGAATCTGTAGTTTTTATACGTCAAAAAGACATAAATAATCTACTGGGAATGAATGGTTATGGACACGAAGTTGCCATTTTAATAGATGATCTTGAATACTTAGATCAAATACAAAAAAGTATTGCATTACAGTTTCCTAAACTTTTAGTTAGAAATTATAAAGAAGTACAACCCGAGTTGGCACTATTTCAATCACAGATTAAAATGGTCGGAATAATTTATATGGTTATTTTTATGCTAGCCTTAATATTTGGTATCATCAACACGATGATGATGGCAGTTTTAGAAAGAGTTCGTGAACTCGGTATGTTAATGTCTGTTGGGATGAATAAAGGGAAGGTTTTTATGATGATAGTAATTGAAACATTATTATTAGCAATAATTTCTGCACCAGTTGGTTTATTTCTTGGCTATTTATCAACCAGTTATTTTCATAAAACAGGAATCAATTTATTTTTCTATTCAGAAGAAGGCATGAAACAATTTGGATTTGATAAGTTTATTTATCCGAATGTACCCACAGAAACATTTTGGCAATTGGTCGTAGCCGTAAGTTTGACAGCATTGTTGGGTTCATTATATCCAGCTTGGAAAGCCATTAGATTGCGTCCTGTTGAAGCAATTAGAGGTAGTTTTACCTCTGAAAAGACAAGAATTTTCTCAAGAATAACAAACTATATCCAGTACAAATTATTTAATAGTAAATCATAAATCAAAATGAGTCTTATAACAATCAAAGGAATAACCAAAACCTACAATCCAAAAAAGATACCTGTTCACGCTTTACGCGGAATTGATTTGACGATAGAGGAAGGCGAATTTACAGCAATTGTCGGACCATCAGGATCGGGCAAAACAACGCTGTTAAATATTATTGGAGGATTGGATAGACAAACCAAAGGTGAAATACTTGTAGATAATGTAAATATTTCAGACTTATCTGATAATAAATTAATTGATTTTAGGAAGAATAAAATTGGTTTTGTATTTCAATCCTATAATCTAATTCCTGTTTTTACAGCAGCTGAAAATATCGGATTTATCATGTTGTTACAAAAGAAAAGTAAAGATGAAATTTCTAAACGAGTAATCGAATTATTAAAATCAGTTGGTATTGAAGAGCAAAAAGACAAAAGACCCAACCAAATGAGTGGCGGTCAACAGCAGCGAGTTGCTGTAGCTCGTGCCTTAGCATCCAAACCAAAATTTGTTTTAGCTGATGAGCCTACTGCTAATCTAGATTCAAAATCGACTTCTGATTTATTAGATATCATGGAAAATCTGAACAGAAATGAAGAAATTACCTTTGTTTTTTCAACACACGACCAACGCGTAATCGACCGAGCACATCGTGTAGTAACCATAGAAGATGGAAAGGTGATTAGTGATGTGAAAATTAAGAATTAAGAATGCAGAATTAAGAATTTAGAAAGATGAACAAACTTTGCGACTTAGCGTCTTTACGAGAGATAAAAACCATTGCGATTTTTGCGAAACCTTTGTGTTCCTTGTGGTTAATAGTTTTCATGCTTGTATCCTTAACTTCAATCGCTCAAGAAACCCAAACATGGGCACAAAAAAACATCCAATTTTCAGGTTATATAAAATATTTAAATACCTCAACTTTTCAAGATCTTAATGCGATTCTTAATGATAATCTTTTACACAATCGGTTAAATTTAAAAGTTTATCTAAATGACAATTTCACAACTACACTAGAGATTCGGAATAGAGTTTTTTGGGGAAATACGATTCAATTAGTTCCTGACTATGCAGATTTAATAGATACAGATTTTCAAGATATTGATCTCAGTGTTAATTTGTTAGATAAACCTGTATTTTTAGTGCATTCTAAAATTGATAGATTGTATGTTAATTATCAATCTGATAAGTGGAATATCACTTTAGGTAGACAACGTATTAATTGGGGTAAAAACCTAGCATGGAATCCCAATGATTTGTTTAATGCGTATAGTTTTTTTGATTTTGATTATGAAGAGCGACCTGGAGCAGATGCGTTGCGAATTCAATACTATACATCTGGAAATTCTAGCGTAGAAACGGCGATAAACTATACAGATAATTGGGAAGATAATACCATAGCTTTAAAGTATAATTTTCATAAATATAAGTATGATTTTCAAATCTTAGCTGCTAAATATTTACAAGATTATATGCTAGGTTTAGGTTGGGAAGGAGCCTTGAAAAATATTGGGATTAAAGGAGAGATGAGTTATTTTATCCCGCAAGAAAATACGAATGAAACAGAAAACACTTTAGTCGGTGCCATCTCATTAGACTATTATTTTAAAAACGGGATTGCTGCTAATTTAGGAACACTATATAATTCTGCTGGAGTTACTGATAGAAATACCACTGAACTTAGTGGTTTTACTAATTTCCAACAATCAGCTAAAAACTTAATGCCTAATCGCTGGTCATTTTTCGGACAGTTATCCAAATCATTGACTCCAGCGATTAACACATCATTTTCGAGTATATATGCATACGAACTACAAGGTGTTTATTTAATGCCACAAGTTAGTTATAGCATTGCCCAAAACTGGGATACTGATTTGTTAGCCCAAGTTTTTTATGGCAAACAAGAAGAAAGTTTTGACAACATAGCTAATACTGTTTTCTTAAGATTTAGATGGAGTTTTTAAACTATTTCCTAATCTTAATAAAATACTCTTTTCTAGATTTATTATTTAAAAAAGGATCACGTAACCAAGGGTTTATATGTTTAAACTCTTTATAAGTCATCCCAAAGTCTTTTGCAAAACGGGTAATATCAGTAATAGCGGTATCAACAGCGACTTCATAAGTTGCGATGGGTTTGTATAAATCATCGTCATCAAAGCTAAAACCATATTTTTTAGGATGAGAAATGATTTCTTTAACGGCTACTATTCTAGGTAAATAGCGTGAGGTTTCTTCAGTAAGTAATAAATCATAATAAGTGGCTACTTCTTGTTCTGATAGTTTGTCAGAAATCCGTCTGTTTCCTGCATTATAGGCAGCAGCAGCAAGTGTCCAACTTCCAAACCTCTCTTTAGACTTCAGGAGGTATTTACAGGCAACTTTTGTAGATTTTTTTAGATCATAACGTTCATCGACATTTGTATTTATCTCCATACCATTTTCGCGTCCTGTTTCTTTCATGATTTGCCAAAAACCTTTTGCACCTGATGGTGAAGTTACATTTTGTAAACCACTTTCTATCAAGGCTAAATACTTAAAATCATCTGGAACGCCATGTTGTGCTAAAATGGGTTCAATTATCGGAAAGTATTTATTAGCACGTTTAAAAAATAATAATCCGTTAGATTGCCAATAGGTATTTACTAATAACTCTCGATCAACACGCTCACGAATATCTGCATCATCTAAAGGTACGGATTCACCAGAAAAATCCATATAAGCAGGAAGTTTTAAGGCTTTTATTTCATATAATTCACTCGTGTTTTTTTCAATAGGGTCAGGGTTTTCCTCAGTAGTTTTATCGTTTTTACTAACGGCATTTATTAATATGCCACTTATGATAATGAGACTTATCATAACTAGTAATCTAAGTGAAGTATTCATGATATATTTTATTTAGGTTTAGGAAAAAGGAGAGTTAAAGGTAGTAAATTTCTCAGCAATCTTATCTTTTTGAGATAATATAGGATTTGAAATATCCCAATCAATTGCTAAATTTGGATCGTTCCAAAGTAAAGAACCTTCAGATTTTCCATTGTAATATTGCGAACATTTGTAACTAAAAATACTAGTGTCCTCTAAGGTTAAAAAGCCATGTGCAAATCCTTTTGGGATAAACAATTGTTTCTTGTTTTCAGCGGATAAAATTATTTTAAAATGTTGTCCATAAGTAGATGATGATTTCCGTAGATCAACGACAACATCAAGTACACTACCATTTATTACACGTACTAATTTGTCTTGTGCATAAGGTGGTTTTTGGAAATGTAAACCTCTAATTACTCCTTTAGAGGACATAGATTCGTTATCTTGAACAAAATCTATAGCCAAATGTTTAGACCATTCTGTATGATTATAGGATTCCATAAAATAGCCTCTATCATCCTTAAATACTTTTGGTGTTAGGATTAATAAATCTTTTATAGAAGTGGTTTCAATTTGCATGATGTGTTATTATTTGCTTACAACATTTCTTGTAAAATACGGCTAATCTTTTTTGCTTTATCTATAATCATAATATGAGTTCCCTCTTCTATACGAACCGAATTTTGAATATTTTTTATCGGAAAAATAGAATCAGATGTACCATGAATATGTAGTATTTCAGGATCAGATGTTTCTCGCTTCCAATTTACAATACTATCAATTGCCCATGGTAGATAGACTTCATCTCGCATACTCAAATATTTTTTATACATTTTTATTCGACCTTTAATCATTTTGCCAAAAGCATATTTTTCATATTTTTCAATATTTGAAAAAGCCTTGGTCGGAAATAATTTATGTACACTTGTTTTTTGAGATAATCGCATTCTAGATGGCATCTCATATTTGTTTTTTATACTAGAAATAATGATGGTTTTCTTAGGCTTTAGGATTGATTTCATTTCTTGAACCATAACGCCACCAAATGAAACACCAATCAAAATAATATTTTTATGAGTTACTTTAGTACACATTCTTTGCACATAAGAAGCTAGAGATTCATCTTTGGTTTCAGGCACTAACCATTCCAAAAAATGGAGTTCGTAGTCCTCAGGAGAAATTCTAATAAAATCAAATATTTTTGGACTAGCGGCTAAACCAGGGACAAAATAGATATGTGTTTTCTCTTTACTCATGTTTGCAAAGTTAGTCTACCCAATCAAACAAAACAATTCCATCTTCATCAATTTTTGTTAAAACTATCTGTTTAAGTGTATTAACTAAGCTGGTATCAAATTTGGTTTTTACTTTTACGTAGTTTTCAGTAAATCCGTACATAAAACCATCTTTGTTTTCACTTTCAAAGAGTACTGTTTTTTCTTTTCCAATTTGACTTTCATAGAAAGCCCGACGTTTCTTAACAGATAAACCACGTAACATCTTACTTCGTTTATGACGCACATTTTTTGGAACGACTCCATCCATCAAAATAGCTTCCGTATTAGGTCTTTCTGAATAGGTAAAAACGTGTAAGTATGAAATATTTAATTCGGTTAAGTAGCGATAGGTTTCTAAAAATAGTTCATCAGTTTCACCTGGAAATCCAATAATTATATCAACACCAATGGCAGCATCGGGCATCAATTCCTTAATTTTTTGGACACGTTCTGTATACAAACCTCGTTTATATCGACGTTTCATCTTTTGTAAAAGGATATCACTTCCTGTTTGTAACGGAATATGAAAATGTGGTACAAAGGTTTCTGATTGTGCTACAAATTCAATCGTTTTATTTTTTAATAAATTCGGTTCTATTGATGAGATTCTAATTCGATGTATTCCTTCAACCTTATCGAGTGCTTTTACTAAATCATAGAATGTGTGTTCGTGTTTTTTATCACCCAATTCGCCTTTTCCATAATCACCAATATTAACACCTGTTAAAACAATTTCTTTGATGTTTTTTTTGGCGATTTCACTTGCATTTTTTAAAATATTTTCTAATGCATCACTTCTAGAAATCCCTCTTGCTAATGGTATCGTGCAATAGGTACATTTATAATCACAACCATCTTGTACCTTAAGAAATGCACGAGTTCTATCACCAATCGAATAGGCACTATCATAGCTATCAACTTCCGTAATTTCACAAGAATGAACTTCGGCTATTATATTCTTTTGAAGTGAATTTATATAATCGGTAATTTTAAATTTTTCATTTGCTCCCAAAACTAAATCTACATTTTCAACTTTGGCGAGTTCTTCAGGTTTAAGTTGTGCATAACAACCAATGGCTATTATAAACGCCTCAGGATTACTTTTATAAGCCTTTTTTACAATAGTTTTAAATCGTTTGTCTGCATTATCAGTTACCGAACAAGTGTTAATGACATAAATGTCCGCTACTTCATCAAAGTCCACTCGATTATACCCAAGTGATTGAAAATCACGAGCTATGGTAGAGGTTTCAGAAAAATTAAGCTTACATCCTAAGGTGTAAAATGCAACAGATGTTTTTGTATTCATCGTAGTTTTTTGTGGGTGCAAATATAAATTTTTTTTAGTCAGAAATTATTAGACAGAAGTATATACCGCAAACAGAGGTATTCCTCGAACAAAATATAAAAATTAGAAAATTTGTGTCAAGTATAAAAGTTGGGGATTATTTATTAAGAGTTATAAGTTTTACTTGAATATTTCAGTTTTTTAGTCGAGCTTTACAACAAAATATATATGTCAATATCTTTTAAGAGACTGCACATATATTTGCGTTACCTACCATATTGAGCAACCTAACTAATCTAAAATATCTGTTCACTCATTATAAATTGGATTAACACTATTTGTAGTATATATTTACACTTCAAACTTGAAGTCAATTATGAAAAACTTATT
>JAOZLL010000111.1 GCA_029934835.1 Flavobacteriaceae bacterium
TTTTTGGAAATAGGAATTTTGTGTGTTTCTACAAATTCGATAAGTGTACCATCAGGATCTTCAATATAAGCAAAATGTCCTGCTGCTTCACCCATATCAAAACTATCAGCGCTATCAACTGTGAAAGGATGTCCTAATGCAGAACACTCTTTTCTAAGATCATTCATACCAATTATATCAAAACACAGATGGATAAAACCTAAATCACCCCAAAGTCTGTTTTTAAATATTTTTTTTGGTTTTCTATCGACAACTTTCACCAATTCTAAAGTACTTGGCCCTAATAGTTTGCTAAAAGCTCCTTGTCGCTCTTTACTATGTTTTAGCAATACGCGATGTGCTTTTTTATCGCCACCTGGAATATTTTTAAGATCCTCAAACACAGCTTCTTCTTCAAAAACAACTGTATCATAACCTACTATTTTACTATAAAACTCTTTTGATTTTTCTATATCAGATACACCTATAACAACTCCATAATTACCTCCAAAAACACTTTTTACTTTTTCTTTAAACCAAATCTCGGCTTTTACAATTTGAAATAGATTTCCATAAGGATCTTTTACAAAAAAATGTTCAGATTGATCTGGCATTTTTACAATATTGGATACCATTTCAACTCCATTCTTTTTTAAAGTCTCAAAAGCTATCTGCACATCTGATGTCTTTATTTTAGTAATAAAAATTCCTAAATCACCTAGTTGTAGATCAAATGTTGCAGGTTGTGGTTTTCTACTGGTGTATTGCCATATTTCAAAACCACCGCCACCTTTTAAGTTTAAAGCTAAAATGGCATGTCTTTTTTGTGGTTTTCCATCGGTATAAGGCAACATTAATCCTGCTTCGGCAGCTTCATCAAATAAAGGTAAATCAAAACCAAAGTTTTTATTATACCAAGACCAAGCTTCATATACATTGGGAATACCAATTCCTATTTGTTGAATACCACTTATAATTTTAGCCATTTGGTGTAGTTTAATATTGTCTTCTTAAAAAAAATCTTAGCTACAAGAGAAAAGTCTTGTGTCTTGTATCTTTTTTATAAATTTATGTTGATTGAACTTTATCAATTATATTGTAATAAATAGAAGGAAAAAATCTACGCAAGTGAACCATCACTAATTCTTTACCTCCAATTAATATTTCTTTTTTATTCTTTTTTATTCCTTTGAGTATTTGTTTCGCACATTTTTCTGCTGTTACGCCTCCGGCTTGTCCGTCATCTAACTTATTATTGGTGCTGCCATCACTCAATACCGCATTAAATGAAATATTGGTTTTTACATAACCTGGTACAGCTATATTTACATTAATATTATCATTTTTATGTTCGGCACGTAATGATTCATAAAACCCATGAAGTGCATGTTTTGAAGCAGAATAAGTAGAACGTTTTGGTACGCCAAATTTCCCTGCCACGGAGCTTATCGTTACTATACTTCCTGATTGTTGTTTAATCATAAAAGGTAAAACAGCTTTGGTTAAGGCAATATTACCGAAGAAATTAATTTCCATTATTTTCCGATCAATATCAAGTGGTGTTTCTTTAGCTAAAGAACGTTGACTTATACCACCATTATTGATTAAGATATCAATTCTTTTAAACTTAGAATTAATGTTTTTAGCAAGTTCTATAAAATTATTTTGATTTTCTAAATCTAAAATTTGGATAAAACAAGTTGCACCAAAAGCCTCACATTCTGATTTTATTACCTCTAGTGTTTCTTTTTTTCTTGAAGATAAAATTAATAGTGAACCTGCTTTAGCAAATTCAATAGCTAATGCCTTACCTATTCCTGAAGAGGCTCCTGTTATCCAAACTATCTTATCTTTAAAATTCATTATTTATTTTTTACCGCTAAGACACAAAGGCGCAAATAATCGTTTTAAAGATCTTACTCCCATGTGTTAATCATATTATTCTAAATTAAATCTGCTGCATCTTCAGACTTTACACCTGATTTATACAGTTTTGCCATATATTTTATTCCGTGATCTGGGAAACTTAGCACTGCCATTCCTACTTTTTCATCAGGATATTTTTGCATGTATTTTTTAAAGGCATCAACTGCAGCTCCACTTGATCCACCAGCAAATATGCCTTCTTGTCTTAAAAGATCTTTAGCACATTCTATACTAGCGTCATTATCAATTTCCATACATTCATCAATAATACTTGATCTAAATACAGATGGAATAATATCTTTGCCTACACCTTCTAAAGGTGTTTGTTTTTTCAGCTCTTCATAGTATTTACCATCTTCGTGAAATGGTTTTAAAACTGAACCTTTACTATCAGCACAAATAATCTTAATCTTTGGATTTTTTTCTTTTAAATAAGTTCCTGTTCCTGATACTGTTCCACCTGTGCTTGCGCTGGAAATAAAATGAGTAATTCTACCATCAGTCTGTTGCCATAATTCATTTCCGGTACTGTGGTAGTGTGCTTGAAAATGATTGTCATTGTGGTTTTGGTCTAAGAAAAAAGCATTGGGTGTTTCATCTACAATCTTTTGAGCCATCGAATAATAAGATAATGGATCTTTTGGTTTTGCTTTAGCTGGACATTTAATTACTCTTGCGCCATAAAGTTGTAATTGTGTAATTTTTTCTGCTGCAGAACTGTCTTTAACAGTAAGAATACATTTATATCCTTTGATTAATGCAACTAAGGCTATGGACAAACCTGTATTACCACTTGTGGCATCAACTATTGTCATGCCTGGTTTTAAACGTCCTTCTCTTTCTGCTTTATCAATAATATAATCAACTACTCTATCTTTTATTGACATAGATGGATTAAAAGCTTCGATTTTACCGTAAACTTCACAGTTAAACTCTTTACTTAAATTATTTAATCGTACTAATGGTGTATTGCCAATTCCCTCTAAAAGTGAATTATACAATGGTTTTAGTCCTTTTATTTTCATCTGTTTAAATTTTTACCGCAAAGGCGCAAAGCTGTTTTTAATTGTTTTTATATTCTATATTGAGATCTTAAATCTTTATCTTTCTTTTCATCAAATTTATATACAATTTTGGAAAGTATCTATAGAGAAAATAGGTTAGCCTAGCCGTATTACCAATATAAACTTTTTCCTTCTTTTTTTTATAGGCAGTGTGTATTCTTTTAGCAACTTTATCTGCAGTTAAAATTTCATGATGTTGTATGCTTACCTTTATACTTTCTCTAATTTTAGTTTCTATAAAGGTAGGGTAAACCATCATTATATGTAATTTCCCTTTCAGTTCGGCTTGCAATACACCAAAAAAACCATTTAAACCAAACTTTGCGGCTGCGTAAGAAGCTCTTCCAATAACAGGTGCATATCCAATTACACTTGAAATATTGATAATACTACCTTTATTTTGTTGTAAATCTTCTATAAAAAGTTTTGATAAATACACATAGGCATTTAGATTTGTCTTGATAAGTTGTTGATATTGTTCAATATCAAAGTCTTTATCAAATTTTTGAATATGAGTAATACCTGCATTATTGATAAGAGCTTTATAATTTACAGCCTTTTGCTTAAGGTTGTTATACATGGTTTGACAGTGCTCCCAATTACTCACGTCACAAACTTCAATAATTACATCTGTTTGTTGTGCTAGTTTGTCTTTTTCAATTTTTAGTAACTCTTCTTTTCGACCTACTAACACCAAACCATAACCTTGTTTAGCAAAAACATAAGATAATGCTTTTCCTAAACCTCCATAAGCTCCAGTAATAATAACATATTCTCTAGGCATTTTTAGTTTTTTTTGATTTTAATGGCATTCTTTCATAGGGTCTATTTCTATCGAACAAATACCTATACGTGGTATGTATTTTGGATTTTTCTGATCCCTTAAATTTATCAACTAGTTTGATCATCGCTGGGTTGAAATCACCAATTCCATGCATTTCAAAAATGCGATAATTGGTTTCTTCTTCCATTGTTTTTCTAACAACATAAGTTAAAGCATGTGTTACGCCTTTTCCATCAAATTCTGGAGTTACTCCAAAAATAATTCCTAAAAGTTTTTTATTCGTTTTAAATAGCTTTTGTGTAATAAAAAGAAATTTACCCCAAAGATTTAGTTTTCCATTGACATGTTTGAAAACCTGATTAACTTCGGGTACTGCTATAAAAAATGCAATAGGTTTGTCTTTGTTATAACCAAACCAAGCTACTTTTTCATCTAAAACAGGTTTTAGTGAATTAATAATTGCTTTTGCTTGACGTGGTTTCATTTCTGAAACACCCAAATGATTTGCCCAAGCATTATTGTATATAATTCTGAAATCGTCCGTATATTTATCTAAGTTTTTTTTACGAATATGTTCAAATCTATAATCAGGATTATTTAAAATCTCAATTGCTGATTTTCTATAAACATCAGGTAATTTAAGGTGAGTATCTCTTTTAAAAGTAAATTGATTAAAATAGAGTTTAAAACCATAATTCTCAAAAAGCTGTTGGTAATAAGGGAAATGATAATTAGCTAAATAATTAGGTTCTTGATTAAATCCTTTAGTTAACAAACCCCACCATTTATCACGATCGCCAAAATTGATAGGACCTTCCATCGCTTCAATTCCTTGATTTTGTAACCAATTTTTTGCTGTATCAAATAATAAATTAGCTGCTTTTTGATTATCACTACATTCAAAAAAACCAATTCCTCCTACAGAATAATCGGTATTTTTATTAACTGTTTTAGGATTGACAAATGCAGCGATACAACCAATAACTTGCTGTTGTTCATCTCGGAGAATCCAACGCATAAAATTATCATCTTTTGCTACGGGATTTTTTTTAATATCAAAAACACTCTGAATATCTTTATCAAGAGGTCTTATCCAATACTTATGTCCTTTATAAAGTTGTAAAGGGACTTTATAAAATAAGTTTTCTCCCTTTTTATCTACTACAGATTCTATAGTCATAATGGCTTACGAAAAGTTCTGCAATTTACATAATTTATTCAAAAGTAGGATAAGCTTTTCGTAGCTTAGTATTTCCTTTAATTAAAACAATATGCGATATTGCATTATGGGTAAAAAACTTGTTTGATAGGAGTTTTCAATACTATTTGTACTAACATCATACTTTTGTGAAAATACATTTTGAATATTAAAAACATTACGTAAATCTAATTGTAATTCTTGGCTAATTTTCTTACCATTTTGCTTGTAAGTTAGTTTTATATCCGAACGAAAATAATGGGGTAACTGTTGTGAAAAAGCTTTATCATATTCATAAACAGCTTCACCTACTAATGCTGATGCGGTCTTGTTTATAGGAGTAAAACGCCGACCTCCTGCATAATTTACATTAACATCTATTCGTATTGATTTTTTAGGATTTAGTACAATTTCCTTTCCTGTTAATACACTTGAC
>JAOZLL010000112.1 GCA_029934835.1 Flavobacteriaceae bacterium
TAAAGATCAAGTAATCGCCGTCTATGATTTAGGTGGAGGAACATTTGATATCTCTGTATTAGAATTGGGTGATGGTGTATTTGAAGTACTATCAACTAATGGAGATACACATCTTGGTGGTGATGATTTTGATCAAGTATTAATTGACTGGTTGGCTGAAGAGTTTAAATCAGAAGAAAATATGGATTTACGTAAAGATCCAATGGCATTGCAACGTCTAAAAGAAGCTGCAGAAAAAGCTAAAATAGAATTATCAGCAAGTACAGCTACGGAAATCAATCTACCGTATATTACAGCTACTGACTCTGGACCAAAACACTTAGTACGTAAATTAACTCGTGCTAAATTTGAAGCATTAGCTGATACTTTATTCAAGCGTTCTATGGAGCCTGTGAAAGCTGCACTTAAAGATGCAGGTCTTTCTACAGGAGATATTGACGAGGTAATTTTAGTAGGAGGTTCAACACGTATGCCTAAAGTGCAGGAGTTAGTAGAAAAATTCTTTGGAAAAAAACCAAATAAAGGAGTAAACCCTGATGAAGTTGTAGCTATTGGTGCAGCTATTCAAGGTGGTGTGTTAACAGGTGATGTAAAAGATGTCTTATTATTAGATGTAACACCATTATCTCTTGGTATTGAAACTATGGGTAATGTATTTACTAAATTGATTGATGCAAATACGACAATTCCAACTAAAAAATCTCAAGTTTTTTCAACAGCAGCTGATAACCAACCATCTGTAGAGATTCATGTGTTGCAAGGTGAACGTGCCATGGCAAAAGATAATAAAACAATTGGTCGTTTCCATTTAGATGGTATTCCACCAGCAGGTAGAGGTACACCGCAAATTGAAGTAACTTTTGATATTGATGCAAATGGATTGATTCATGTTACCGCTTTAGATAAGCAGACCAATAAATCACAAGAAATCCGTATTGAAGCTTCGTCTGGGTTATCAGATAAAGAAATCGAACAGATGAAAGCAGATGCAGAAGCAAATGCAGAAGCAGATAATAAAGCAAAAGAAACTGCTGATAAAGTAAATGCTGCTGATGGAATGATATTCCAAACAGAAAAGCAACTTAAAGATAATGGTGATAAATTATCAGATGGCGTTAAAAAACCAATAGAAGAGGCTTTAGAAACTTTGAAAAAAGCACATGAGGCAAAAGATCTAGTAGGTATAGATGTAGCCATGGAAGCTATCAACAAAGCATGGGAAGCAGCAGCTCCTGAGATGCAAAAAGCAGCTCAAGAACAGCAAGCTGAAGGACAAGAACCTCAACAAGACGCTGGACAAACTAATGAAGGTGACAATGTAGAGGATGTTGATTTTGAAGAAGTCAAAGAAGAATAGATAATTTCTTTTAAATTTTATATAAACCGCTCTGAATCAGGGCGGTTTTTTTATTTATATTTGTCAAGTAATAATCGTATAAAACTAACTAAAAATGAAAAAAACTAATCTATATCAAGATCTAAATTACAACGAATATAAAGTTGCAATTTCGGTTCTATTTGAGACAGAAACTACCAAGGAAATCCGTATTCTTTTTAAACAAGGTCAGGTGATGAAAAAGCATCAAACACCTTATCCAATTACTGTTGAAATAATAGAAGGAAAAATGAATTTTGGTGTCAATGATGAATTATTCCATCTTAAAAACGGAGATTTGGTAGCATTAGATGGTGGAGTACCACATGATTTAAATGCACAAACAGATAGTATTGTTCGTTTGACATTGAGTAAACAAGATTCAATACAACGTGTAAGAAATGTAGGATTATAACTGATAGTTTATCCTAATAGGTTTTTACATACAAACATATAATGTGGTTAATATCCTTATTGATAAAGCTAACAGGTAAACATATCATTATTTTTTTAGAAGTTATCTTGTTTAAGATAAAAGATTAAGATTCAATGCATTTAGTCTTGGTTATTACATAGTGTATTTGAGTATTACGTTGATTATAAATATAATATTCAAAATATATTATGACAAATAAACTATTGGCTAATTTAGGATAAATAGAAAATCCTAGACGAGGATTAAGCAAACTCCATTTCTTAAATGACATCCTTCTTATTGGCATACTCTTGGTTATTAGCAGAGCAGAAACATGGGATATATGCCATGCAAAAGAAAGTCTTTTTAAGAACATTCCTTGATTTATCCTATGGAACACATTCACATGACATGTTTAACCGAGTTTTCTATGCCATTGATGGTGAACAATTTGAAGCGGCTTTTGTAAATTGGGTAAACACATTAACAAAGTTAACTAAAGGAGAAGTGATAGCCATAAGATGGAAAAACGATAAGAGGAGTTCAAGAACATGAAGTAAAGTCAAGGATACATATGGTTAGTTCGTGGGCAAATGAAAATAATATGGTTTTGGACAACTATAATTAGATAAAAAATCTAATAAAAATAATTGAAAATAAGGCAGATTATACCCTTGCAGTAAAAGAATACTAACCACAATTACATGAATACATTAAAGATAAATTTAGATTTTCAAAACAAATTGAATCTAGCATTGAACGTGAATTAGATCATGGTAGAATTGAAACAAGAGCCTGTAGTGTAATTTTAGATTTTCAATTCTTTAAACCTGATAATAAATTGGAAAAATTATAGTAAAATTGTTTGAATAGAAAGTAAAAGGAAATTTAAAAATAGTGAAGTTTACTCAAAGTATTAAATTTAGGATACGTTTTTTCTTAATTATTAGAAATTGAAAGAGATTAGTTTAAAAATTTTTTATAAATTTGCAAACTCGATTTCAACCACTGACGAAAAACGTGAATGTTGACTTTGATTATTTAAAAAAACACTTATAGATGGAATCTATTATTAAATTTGTCCAAGACGAATTCGTAACAAAAAATGAACTTCCTAATTTTAAAGCTGGAGATACAATCACCGTTTATTATGAAATTAAAGAAGGAAGCAAATCTCGTACCCAGTTTTTCAAAGGTGTAGTAATTCAACGTAAAGGAGCTGGAGCTTCAGAAACATTTACTATCCGTAAAATGTCAGGTACTTACGGTGTTGAACGTATTTTTCCAGTAAACATGCCAGCTATTCAAAAAATAGAGGTAAACAAACATGGTAAAGTTCGTAGAGCACGTATTACTTACTTTAGAGGTCTTACTGGTAAGAAAGCAAATATCAAAGAAAAAAGACGTTAAGTTTTACTTCTTTAAATTTATAAAACACCCATCTACTTTAAGTGGATGGGTTTTTTATTAACAAATGTTAATAAAAACAGTTCATAACCTATTGAAAACTAAATGATTGAAAATTTGCATTACTCCTTTCTACTTTCTTAAATTTACAACACATTTAAAAATGTCAGTTAATTTCTGAATTAATTCAATGTTCTTGAACATCGTTTTCTGAATCACTCGAAAGTATAATTCAAATTGTGTCTAGCATATATTACAATCTATTTATATGATTTAGAAAACAATTTTTAAAAGTAGCTTAAACTAAGTAATGCTTATTAAAGCATTACAACAAAAGTTTAGTTTCACTTTTAAAAAAGGGTCTCTTTGTAGAATAAATTGCACTCGTGAAGTGCGGTAAGAAAAATTTTAATTATTTTTTACTTTTTACAAATACCCTGCAAAATGCCATAATAAAGCTTCTGTTTTATTGTGGCTTTTGTTTTGTTAAAATAACAAAACAATAAGCTGATGTCAATGTAAACAATATACCATTTAAATAGAACTACAAGAATTCTGGTTTAGAATATGAACAATTGTTAATAAGATCGGTTCATATCTTGTTCAAAACTAAACTGTTAAATATTAGATTCATAATTGTTTCTCCTTTAAATTTGTGTTTGAATTAAGGAAAGAAAAGCAATTTTCATAATTAATTCAATGTTCTTGGACATCGTTTTTCAAATCACCTAGAAAGTATAAGCCTAAACCGTATTTAGCATATAGTCAAAGTTTGTATGACTTGAAAAACAATTTTGAATTAGGAATTTAAACTGAGTACTGCTTTTAAGTAGTACAACAAAGGTTTAATCTCTATTTTAAGAGAAGTGAATTTGTAAAAAGATATTTTACTCGTAGAGTATAAATAAGAAAATTCAATTTTTTGTTTTTTACTTTCATCAAACACTTCAGCAAAATGCCATAAAGAAACTTCGGTTTCGTTATGGCTTTTGTGTTTTATAGCATTAAAAAACATCAAGTCATATACTAATTGTGTTTTTAATAATATGGAAGTGTATCTTATTTTAAATCCATAATTATTATGCTAAATACTATTAATATCCTAATAAATCGTTTTTAATTGTAATCTCATTGAAAAATCCATAATTTCAACAGCCTTTTTAGTAACTTTGCCAGACTTTGAGTTAACTATATTATAACTCAATCTTTTCAGTATTAAAATATAAAGAACGATAAAACTATGTCAAACAAAATCATTTGGACCGCCATTGATGAAGCTCCTGCATTGGCTTCCTATTCATTATTACCAATTATAAGTGCCTTCACAAAAGAAGCTAATATTACAATTGAAGCCAAAGATATTTCATTGGCTGGAAGAATTATAGCAAGCTTTCCTGACAACTTAACAGATGATCAAAAAATTGATGATAACCTAGCAAAACTAGGTGAACTCGTTCAAAAAAAAGATGCCAATATTATTAAACTTCCAAATATTTCTGCATCTGTTCCACAATTAAAAGAAGCAATAGCTGAGCTTCAAGAAAAAGGATATGATATTCCTAATTTTCCTGAAAGTCCCAAAACAGCTGATGAGAAAGATATCCGAAATAAATATGCAAAATGTTTAGGTTCAGCTGTAAACCCTGTTCTTAGAGAAGGAAATTCTGATAGAAGAGCTGCAGCGGCTGTTAAGAAATTTGCCCAAAACAATCCACATAAACTTAAAGCTTGGGGTAATAACAGTATTACCAATGTTGCCTATATGGAAAAAGACGACTTTTTTGGCAATGAAAAATCTATAATTCTCAAGAACAAAACAAAGGTATCGATTGTACATACTAATTCGTCTGGAGATAAAAATGTTTTATCTATAATTGACGCACAAGAAAACGAAATTCTTGATGCTACTTTTATGAATGTAAAAGCACTTAAAAACTTTTATAGTAAAGCCTTAAAAGATGCAAAGAAAGAGAATAGTCTCTTTTCTTTACACTTAAAAGCTACCATGATGAAAGTGTCTGATCCAATTATGTTTGGACATGCCGTCAAAGTTTTCTTTGCTACTGTTTTTGAGAAATATGCTACTGATTTTGATAAAATTGGCGTAAATCCGAATTTGGGATTAGGTGATTTATATAAAAAATTAGATAAACTTCCTACTGATAAAAAAGCTGAAATTGAA
>JAOZLL010000048.1 GCA_029934835.1 Flavobacteriaceae bacterium
TTTTCTAATGGTGAATTAATAGAATCTAAATCCTTTAAAATGGGTACAGTTCGCTCCCTTGATACCTCACAAAATTTAGAATTGACATGGGAAACTGCCAAAGAATGGGTTGAAAAAGCTATAAAAAAACACCCTAACTGTTCCATTTTGGGATCTGGTGGAAATATCAATAAGGTTTTTAAACTATCAGCAACTAAAATAGGTAAACCACTAAGTCTTGATTATCTAGAACAAGAATACAAAAAATACATAGCACATACCTATGAACAACGTATACGAATATTGGGATTAAATCCAGATCGTGCCGACGTAATTATTCCTGCTTTGAAAATTTATATCGCTGCCATGAAATGGGCTAAATCTGATGAAATTATTGTTCCCAAGATAGGTTTATCCGATGGTATTATTAAGACTTTGTATGCTGAAAATTCAATACTAAACTAGAAACCTTTTTCTATACTTTAAAAGTCTATTCTATGAAATAGGATTTTTAATCCCAACGATTAAATTGACTTTTTTGAAAATACAACATTAATAGATAACCAATTAACGCACCACCTACATGGGCAAAATGTGCAATGCCACCACCACCAAAAGCTCCAAAGATTGAAAAACCAGTTAAACCTGAGAATAAATCTAATGCAACAATGGCAGGAATAAAGTATTTGGCTTTTATAGGAACTGGAATAAACATCAACATTAATTCTACATCTGGATATTTAAAGGCAAAAGCTACCAAAACACCATAAATTGCTCCTGATGCACCAACGGCTGGTGTATGGAAAATCTGATAAAATTCACTTAATTTATTTTGAGAAATACTATCTAGTATAGCAGTATTATATTTTCCTGAACTCAATATTTCTTGAATATCAATCTCTGTTAAACCAATTGCTTTTAATTGGTTAAAAATGGAGTTAAACTGATAATAATTTACTAAAGTATATAGTAATCCTGCACCTAGACCAGCAGCAAAATAGAAAAATAAAAATTTATTTCTTCCCCACATAGCTTCTAATGGTCCTCCAAAAGCCCAAAGTGCATACATATTAAAGAGTATATGCATAACTCCACCATGCATAAACATGGAACTTACAAATTGCCAAAATCCAAAATTTGGATTTTCAGGATAAAATAATGATAGCTTCTCATACATGGTATCACCCAAAACCTGAGTAGCAACAAAGAAAATAACATTGATAATAATCAAATGTTTTACGGTATCGGTAATACGCATCATAAGCGGTTATCTATTTCTTCTAGGGTTAGGGTTGTAAAACAAGCTTGTCCAAAAGGAGAAGTATTAGGTTCTTTACAAGAGAACAAAGAATCTACTAATTCTTCTTGTTCTTTATTATTGAGGGATTGTCCTACTCTTATAGCTGTACTCTTTGCTAATGTCTTTGCCATATAATCTATATGGCTAAAACTAGTATCGGGTATCTCTTCTTTTTCGGCGGCAATTAAATCTTCAAATATTCTAGACAATTGACTTTCTTCTATTTGAGATGGAATACCTTTAATTACTATATTTTCATCTGATATTCCATCAAATTGAAAACCACTACTCTCCAAATCTTCCTGCAAGTTTTTTAATAACATCAAATCAGAGGAATCAAATTGTAATTTAATGGGAAATAGTAAAGTTTGACTAACTGCCTCACCTACTGTCATCTTAGTTAAAAACTCCTCATATAGAATACGTTGATGAGCTCTTGCTTGATGTATAAATACCATACCTGATTTTATGGCACTAACCACATACTTATTGTGTAACTGTTGTGTTTTAGCATTCGAAACTTCAGCATCTGAGGTAAACAATGAAGTCTCTGGTGAACTTTCAATATGTTCGATTTCTGTTGATGTTGGATTATTTTCAATCCCTGTATATAAAGATTCCCATGAAGGGGTATCCTGAGATTTAAACGGATTAAAACTACGATCTACTTTAACAGAAGGTTCTTTAGAAGGCTTTATGTCCTTATATTTATAAGGTGTATCCATACTAGAATCTCTATTAAAATCCAATATTGGCGCTACATTATATTGACCTAAACTGTGTTTTACTGTCGCTCTAATAATGGCGTATAAACTCTGTTCATTATCAAATTTTATTTCTGTTTTAGTCGGATGGATATTGATATCAATACTATCAGTTGGTACATTTAAAAACAAGAAGTATGTTGGATGGTGTGCATTTGAGATCAATCCTTCAAAAGCCATTTTAACAGCATGATTTAAATAGGCACTTTTGATAAATCGGTTGTTGACAAAGAAAAATTGTTCACCTCGTTTCTTCTTAGCAAATTCAGGTTTTGCAACAAATCCATCAATGGTAAGCAATTCTGTTTCTTCATGTATAGGCACCAGCTTTTCATTTGTTTTCTTTCCAAAAATTGCAATAATTCGCTTTTTTAAATTGGATGCAGGCAAGTGATACACCTCGTTATCATTATGATACATAAAAAATGTAATACTAGGATGTGCCAAAGCAATACGTTGCATTTCATCTATGATATGTCGTGTTTCAACAGTATCTGATTTTAAAAAATTACGACGAGCTGGAATATTATAAAACAAGTTTTTGACTGCAATACTTGTTCCCGTAGGAGTTGCCACAGGGTCTTGATGAATTACTTTACTGCCTTCTATAATGATTTGTGTCCCTATTTCATCGGACTCTTGTTTTGTTTTAAGTTCTACATGTGCAATAGCTGCAATTGAAGCCAAAGCCTCACCTCTAAATCCTTTAGTCTGTAAATTAAATAAGTCTTCTGCTTTATTAATTTTTGAAGTGGCATGCCTCTCAAAGCTCATACGAGCATCTGTATTACTCATTCCACAACCATTATCAATAACTTGTACTAGTGTTTTTCCTGCGTCTTTAACTAGTAATTTAATAATAGTCGCACCCGCATCAATGGCATTCTCTAGCAACTCTTTTACCACTGAAGCTGGACGTTGTACTACTTCTCCTGCTGCAATTTGATTGGCAACATGATCGGGTAAGAGTTGAATGATATCTGACATGGACTAGTTGAAAGTTTAAAGTTTGTAAAGTTATTCTAGCAATTATTTGTTAAAGAAAATAGATAAATCAAAATCGATAATATAAAGAAAAATTAAGACCAACACAGCTATTATGATTAGTAACCTTTTTTTTACAGAATGGTCAGAGGAGCTTTTAAGTTCATTAAAAGCTGCATTAAATTTTCCTTTTAATCCTGTCGGAGGATTAACTGTATTTCTTTGTTCTTCAAACTTATGTTTCATGGCAAACGGACTTCCTTCACCTTCGTTTTCATAAAAACGAGGTTTATAATCAAATTTTTTATTCGTACGCTTTTTTATAAATGCCATAGCTATATATTGGTATCGGACAAATGTACGGAAATCTGTCTTTTTAGAAAGTTTATTATAAAAACTGAGTTAATTTTTAACAATATTTTGATAGTATTCAACTAATACATTAAATATTTTCCTGAGGATTATTAGAATAAATAGTAGAAAAAGGCAAAATTAATCCACAATATAAATAGGGATCATATACCTACTTCCTACGTTAAAGTCACGTTTTTTTGCAGGCTTAATTGTAGGGAAGTTTACTAAACTTTCCCGAATTACATCTTCTAATTCTGGTAATGTTTTTCTCACCAAATTAGAGGTTTCTAATTCAATAAGATTTGCATTACCATCTTTATCTATTTCAAAATGCACAATTATTGCATCCGTGACATGCACTGGTGATGAAAACTCGTGTACTTCTAAATCCCCTTGAATTAACTTGGCAACAGTCTCTTCGAAACATTGTTGTCTATAAGATATAGTGGCTAAACTGTCACAACTAGGGAAAAGTGGGTATTCATCTATGCTTGTAAAGTCAATTTTATAAGGATCTTTACTAGTTAAACGCTCTACATACTCGCAAGAGTACAGTAAAAACATTAAAAGGAATAAATAAATAGACGTTTTTAGCATAATTATTTTGAAAAATATCGGTTCAAATGTACGAATTAATTACAAATACAACAATAAGTAATGTAGCATCTACAAGGCAAATATATCTATATTTTAAGTGGCTAAATATCAGTTATTTATATTTATAATTAATTATTTATGATACTCTATGTCTTCTTTGGGATACTCTTCGTTATCGTTATAACACAAAGATTCACAGAGAATTACAAAAAGTTTTTCAAAGAAAAAACACTTTATATGTTTTTTAGATCTGTTTACTTTAGTATCATAATTATTCTATTTGATTACAAATAAAATTCATTTTATCACAAATCTCGTTTAATTATATTACTATTCAAGTTGAATTTAGCTAAAATACACAACAGAAATAACAAAAAAATATGTAAGTTTGCAGACTTGAAAATTTGACATTTGAATAAACAAAATAATTATGCAAAATAAGGGACTTATTAACACGTTTGCCATTCTTTTTGGATTGGTAAGTTTGTATTCTATTTCATTCTCATTCTCTACTAAAAAAGCAGAAGATAAAGCTTTTGAATACGCTAATACTATTGCAACAGATGGTGATGGTAAAGAAGTAGCAAAAATTGAAAGGCAATATTTAGATTCAGTTGCAAACGACACCAATTTATACTTTAACCTTTATACCTACAACGATATAAAAGAAAAATCAATTAACCTTGGTTTAGATTTAAAAGGTGGTATTAATGCCATTTTACAAGTATCTGTTAAAGATATTTTAAAAGGCTTGTCTAACGATTCTAAAAATCCGATTTTTAACCAAGCTTTAGCAGATGCATCAAAAGCTCAGTCAGAATCTAACAGACCTTATCTTAATCTTTTCTTTGACAGCTTTGAAAAAATAAAAGGTGACACTAATTTAAGTGATGCCGATATTTTTGGAAATAGATCTTTATATGAAAAAATCAACTCTGGTAAGAGTAATGATGAAGTAGAGGCTGTACTTGCAGAAGAAGTTAGTAATTCAATAAGTACTGCTTTTAGAGTACTACGTACTCGTATTGATAAATTCGGGGTAACCCAACCTAATATTCAACGTATTGGGAAATCAGGTCGTATCTTAATAGAATTACCTGGTGCTAAAGATATTCATCGTGTACAAAAATTATTACAAAGTACTGCCGAATTACAATTTTGGGAAGCCTATTCAAACCAAGAAGTTGCTCAATATTTAATTGATGCAAATACTAAAGTTCAAGAACTTTTAAAAGCAGATTCTGGTGAAACTGCTGACTCGACAGAAGTAGCTGAAAAAACAATTTCTGAACTATTAGGTGGCGAAGAAGATCCTACTAGTCAAGAAGCACAAAATAATTTATTTAGTGTATTGTCTCCAAACATACCACGTTCACAAGATAGAACATCAGCAATGGTTGGATTTGCTTCTCTAAAAGATACTGCCAAAGTAAATAAGTATCTTGCCATGAAAGAGGTCAGAAACCTTATTCCCGCAAATCTTAAATATGTTAAGTTTTTATGGGATGCAAAACCCCGAAAAGATTCTGAAATAATTACATTATACGCTATAAAATCAAACAGAAATAACAAACCACCAATTGAAGGTGATGTCATTGATGATGCTATACAAACATTTGACCAATTAGGAATCAATCCTGAAATTTCTATGACCATGAATTCTCATGGAAGTAAGTTATGGGCAAAAATGACAACCGCTAATGTGGGTAAATTTGTTGCCGTGGTACTTGATGACTATGTGTATACTGCACCTGTTGTAAATGATGCCATCACAAGTGGTAGAACTTCAATTAGCGGTTCATATGATATCAATGAAGCAAAAGATTTAGCCAATGTACTTAAAGCTGGTAAGTTACCTGCGAAAGCACATATTGTTCAAAGTGAAATAGTTGGTCCTTCATTAGGTAAAGAAGCGATAGAAAAAAGTATTTATTCTTTTGTCTTAGCCTTAGTACTTGTATTTGTTTGGATGATATTCTATTACGGGAAAGCAGGTATTTTTGCTGATATTGCACTTGTTATAAACATCTTATTTATATTTGGTGTATTAACTGCATTTGGTTTTGTATTAACCTTACCTGGTATCGCTGGTATTATCTTAACCATTGGTATGTCGGTTGATGCTAACGTAATTATATTTGAACGTATCAAAGAAGAATTGGCTAAAGGCAAAAAATTAAAACAAGCTATTGTTGATGGATTTAGTTTTAAAGGTGCCTTATCCGCTATTATTGATGCAAATATTACTACTATGTTAACGGGTATCATACTCTTTATGTTTGGTACAGGACCTGTTCAAGGTTTTGCCTTAACATTAATCATCGGTATTTTAACCTCATTATTTACAGCTGTATTTATCACACGTATGTTAGTTGATTGGTATGCTAATAGAGGTGGTGATTTTACTTTTAGTACTGTTATAACTAAAGGATGGTTCCAAAGCATGAACATTGAGTTTTTGAAAAAGCGCAAAATGGCTTATATTATTTCAGGTGTTGTAATTCTATTAGGGATTGGATCATTATTAACCAATGGATTAAACCAAGGAGTTGATTTTAAAGGTGGTCGTTCTTATGTAGTGAAATTTGATCAAGCTCCTAATTCAGAAGAAGTGGCCAACTCACTAAAAGAATTATTTAAAAGTACACCTGAAGTAAAAACCTATGGATCTGACAAACAATTAAAAATTACTACAAAATTCCGTATTGAGGAAGAAGGACAAACCATAGATGATGAAATACAAGAGTTATTATTTTCAGGCTTACAATCCTATTTACCTGATGGTGCAACTTTAGAAGAATTTCAAGGTGGTTTTGACAATCAAAAAATTGGAATCATGAGTTCAATAAAAGTTGAGCCAACCATTGCTGATGATATTAAGACAGCAGCAGGTTGGGCAGTATTTGGCTCTTTATTAGTGGTGTTCTTATACATTTTATTGCGATTTAAAAAATGGCAGTATAGTTTTGGTGCTGTTGTAGCAGTATTCCATGATGTACTAATTGTTTTAGCCATATTCTCAATTTTCTATAAATGGATGCCTTTTGATATGGAAATTGGACAATCCTTTATTGCGGCAATATTAACAGTTGTTGGTTATTCACTGAATGATACTGTGGTAATATTCGATAGAATTCGTGAATTTACAGGATTACACAAAACTTGGAAATTTAGTGAAATAGTAGATAAAGGACTAAGTAGTACATTAGGTAGAACAATAAATACCTCAATGACAACATTGGTCGTAATGTTAGCTATCTTTTTGTTTGGTGGAGATTCTATTAAAGGATTTATGTTTGCACTTATCGTTGGTGTTGTTGTAGGTACGTATTCGTCATTATTCGTAGCCTCTCCAATCATGTATGATACGATGGTAAAAGGAGAAAATAAGAAAAAATAAGAAAATTACTTTTATTATATAAAACCGTCTACTTGTATGTAGACGGTTTTTTATTTCAATAGATATAAACATTTTTTTTTATAGTAAAAAAGTCTCATTATATTTGTGCTGAAATTTTTCATAAGATGAAACGAGCATATCAAATATTGACACACAAGGAAATGACTAATAGCGAACAACATACGACACCTATAAAAAATAAGAATTTAGTCATATGAAACAAACCATTAAAATACACGATAAGTTTTTCAACCGCTATTTTGGTGCTGAAAAAATTCAAAAGGCCATAGATTCTTTAGTACAGCAAGTGCATGATGATCTAGGTGATGATGAAATTCCAATTTTTATTGGAATTCTTAACGGCTCCTTTATGTTTGTAGCAGATTTCATTAGGGTGTATCCAACAAATTGTGAAGTTACTTTTGTAAAACTGGCTTCTTATGAGGGAACTGAAAGTACAGGACAAGTAAATGAATTGGTTGGTCTTACAGAAGATTTAACTAACAGAACGGTTGTTATCTTAGAGGATATAATAGATACAGGAAATACATTGTCAAAAATCTATGATATTTTTGAACATTTACCTATAAAACAACTCAAATTAGCTACACTTTTCTTCAAACCAGATGTATTTAAGAAAGCACTCCCTATAGATTATATTGGGATTTCTATTCCTGATCGATTTATTATAGGTTATGGTCTAGACTATGATGGTTTGGGTAGAAATTTAAAAAGTATTTATCAACTTAAGACTGAGAATATAAAAAATATTGTCTTATTTGGTCCTCCAGGTGCTGGTAAAGGAACTCAGGCATCTATTTTAAAAGAAAAGTACGATTTAATACACATTTCTACTGGAGATATTTTTAGAAAAAATATTAAGAATAATACAGAACTAGGAATACTAGCAAAATCTTTTATGGATGATGGTGATTTAGTTCCAGATTCAGTAACGATTGAAATGCTGAAAGATGAAGTTAATAAACATAGAACGACAGCAGGTTTTATTTTTGATGGATTTCCAAGAACAATTTTACAGGCAGAAGCTCTAGATGCATTTCTAGCTGAAAAAGGAGAACAAATAAATGGCATGGTGGCCCTAGAGGTTCCTGAAGATGAACTTGTAAGTAGAATTTTAGAACGTGGTAAAACAAGCGGAAGACCTGACGATCAGAACGAAAGCAAAATTAGAAATCGTTTTAATGAGTATAAAACCAAAACTGAGGTACTTAAAGAATACTACGAAAAACAAGATAAGTATTATGGTGTAAACGGCTTAGGTAGTATCGATGATATAACCTGTGAGCTAATTAAAGTTTTTGATAAACTCTAAATGATTTACGATTACTTCAATTTACAATCAATGAAGAAATCTAAGTAATCTAAAATAATTATGACTGAAGGAAATTTTGTCGATTATATACGAATCTTCACCAAATCCGGTAAAGGTGGTGCGGGATCTGTGCATTTGCATCGTGAAAAATATATTACCAAAGGTGGACCTGATGGCGGTGATGGAGGTCGTGGTGGACATATTATTTTAGAAGGTGATAAACAACTATGGACACTTTTTCATCTTAAATTTAGACAACATTACAAAGCAGGACATGGTGGAAATGGTGGAAAACAAGAAAGTACTGGTAAAGATGGTGAAGATGTTATCATTAAAGTTCCTCAAGGTACGATAATAAAAGATATTGAAAATGATGAAACTTTATTTGAAATATCTGAACATGGAGAACAACGCATCTTGTTAGAAGGAGGCAAAGGCGGTCGTGGAAATTCACATTTTAAATCATCCACAAACCAAACACCACGTTATGCACAACCTGGTATGCCAAGCATTGAAGAAAGCTTTAGATTAGAGCTCAAACTTTTGGCAGACGTTGGTTTGGTTGGCTTTCCAAATGCAGGAAAATCAACACTTTTATCTGCCCTAACCAAAGCAAAACCCAAAATTGCAGATTATCCTTTTACCACATTAAAACCGAACTTAGGTATTGTTCCTTATCGTAATCATAAGAGTTTTGTTATGGCTGATATTCCTGGAATTATTGAAGGAGCAGCAGAAGGAAAAGGACTTGGACATCATTTTCTAAGACATATTGAGCGTAATTCTGTTTTATTATTTATGATTCCTGCGGATACTATGGACATCAAAAAAGATTTTAGTATTTTACAAAATGAACTCCTAAAACACAATCCTGAGTTGTTAGATAAAGAGTTTCTTTTAGCCATTACTAAATCTGATATGTTAGACGAAGAATTACTTCAAGAAATGAAACATGAACTACCAAAAAACGTAAATACTATCTTTATCTCATCAATCGCACAAACAGGTCTTTTGGAATTAAAAGATCAGTTGTGGCAATTATTACAGCATTAATGCTTTTTTCTGATTTTAAAAAGAATATTCATATCATACAAAAAACTCGTCTTGGTGGTATTAAGGAACAATTTCAAGTAGCACCAAATTATCGAAAGCAATATGATTTAAAAAAAATTAAAGCAAAAAATCCCACTAAATCTAGTGTGCTTATCATTTTATTCCCAAATTCTACTGGTCAAACTTCTTTTGTGTTAACTAAACGAGCTAATTATGATGGACATCACTCCAAACAAATTAGTTTTCCTGGTGGTAAACAAAATTTAAATGATAAAAACCTATTAGAAACTGCTTTACGAGAGACCCATGAAGAAATTGGTCTTGAGATTAAACCAGAAACCATATTTAAAAAGTTAACAGAAGTTTTTATACCAGTAAGTAATTTTATAGTACAACCCTTTTTAGCACTACTAAACTACGAACCCCATTATACTACCAACTATGAGGTAGATGCCGTGTTCACACCAAGTCTAGATGATATTTTACAGCTTAAAAATCAGAAAATCACCCAAGTAAAAACATCAGATGGTAAAACTGTTGAAACACCATATTTTGCTCTAAATAAAGAAATAGTTTGGGGAGCAACGGCCATGATGTTAAGTGAATTACGTCATTTGATTCTCAAAGCTCAATAAAATACACATCAAAAGCTAAAGTGTTTCGATTTTCTTTTTTGTATATTTGTTTAACCAATTATCAAACCAAAACTAGATGAAACGAGCATGTCTTAATTTGACACACAAGCAGATGTCTATTAGCGAACACCATGTGTCACGTATAAAGAATAAAAATTTAGACATATGAAAATATTCAAAAGGAATACTTTTGGACATATCTTATTTCTAAAAAAATGGTTGATTCGTATACTCGGATTTATTTCTCACGGCAGGTATCATCGTTTCAACGAATTACAAATAGAAGGCTCTGAAATTTTACGTGATTTACCCGATAAAAATGTATTATTTATATCCAACCATCAAACCTATTTTGCTGATGTAACGGCAATGTTTCATGTTTTCAATGCGTCCTTGCACGAACGGGTAGATTCTCTTAAAAATATTGGATATATATGGAATCCTAAACTTAATTTATATTATGTTGCTGCTGCAGAAACCATGAAATCAGGAATTTTGCCTAAAATATTTGCTTATGTTGGATCTGTTTCTATACAACGAACCTGGCGAAGTGAAGGAAAGGACGTCAAGAGACAAGTAAAAATGTCTGATATCAGTAATATTGGAAAAGCTTTAGATGATGGTTGGCTAATTACATTTCCACAGGGCACCACTACTCCATTTAAACCCATAAGACGTGGAACTGCACATATTATCAAAAAATACAAACCAATCGTCATACCGATAGTTATCGATGGTTTTAGGCGGTCTTTTGATAAAAAAGGGTTGTTGATAAAAAAAAGAGGTGTTTTGCAATCTATGCAAATTAAACCTGCTCTTAAATTTGACTATGAAAACGAATCAGTTGATAAAATTGTAGAAAAAATTGAGTTTGCTATAGAGCAACATCCTTCTTTCTTAAAAATTACTCCTGTAGAAGAATACCAACAAGCAGAAGAAGCTTTAAACAAAAAACGAAAGTTTTGGGATATGTATTAAGATTGTGATTATTTGAATTATGAATAATCGATTAGCTAATTAATCGATTTACGATTAAATAGTACACAATAGATTAATAGAACCAATCAAACTATCGAAGTAATCGAATGAATCATAAATCTAAAATAACATGACCATCTCTCAATTAGAATATGTATTAGCAGTAGCTAAGCACCAAAACTTTACAGAGGCTGCTAAGCATAGTTTTGTAACTCAACCCACTTTGAGTATGCAAATTCAAAAATTGGAAGATGAACTAGATATCAAAATTTTTAATCGTAAGAAAAAGCCAATTGCACTTACTGAAATTGGAAAGAAAATTGTCGATCAGGCTAAAATTATTGTGGGAGAAAGCAAACGGATGAATGATATTGTAGATCAGCAAAAGGGCTATATTGGAGGTGAATTTAGGCTTGGTATTATTCCTACAATTATCCCAACCCTTTTACCCATGTTTTTAAAAGTCTTTATAAAAAAATATCCAAAAGTTAACTTAATTATCAATGAGTTAACAACTGAGGAGATTATAAGACAACTTAGTAATGGATCTATTGATGTTGGAATTGCTGCTACTCCTCTAGAAAATGAGGCCATAAAAGAACGCGTGTTATACTATGAGCCCTTTGTAGGTTTTATTCCCAAAAATCATCGATTATTTGCTAGTAAAATACTAGATGTTAATGACTTAGATATAAGTGAGATTTTACTTTTGGAAGATGGACATTGTTTTAAAGACAATATTATCAACTTATGCAACCCGACTAAACACATGTCACCTAAACATTTTGAACTAGAGAGTGGAAATTTTGCTACTTTAATAAAACTGGCAAAAGAAGGTTTGGGTATGACACTTCTTCCCCATTTAGATACTTTAGAATTATCAGAAAAAGATAAGGAGTTTTTACGTGAATTTGAAAAACCAGTACCTGCACGAGAGGTTAGTTTGATTCATCATAAATCACAATTAAAAATTCAGATGATAGAAGCTTTAAAAAGCAGCATTGACGCTGTTATTCGTGGAGCCATCACTTTTAGTGATGTAAATATTATCAGTCCTATTCAGAAATAGTAAATATAAAACTAATCGTTAATCATCGTTAAACAAATAACCAATTCAGGTTTTTGTTTGGTATAATTAATTAACCATAATCTTAATTCATCAATTTCAAAAGGGAGTAAGCGGGTTAAAGCTTTCTGAAGTTCGCGAGTAAACAAATCAACACTAAAACTGACTTTCTTTAATACAGTTTTGGTGTATTCATACATTGCTCTTGCCATAGGTTTCGGTTTGCTAATTAAACGTAAAAAAATCTCTTTTAGTATGCTAGCAATTCTTAAAATTGGTTAAAGTTTTACCAATTTTTTCATCAAGCTATCAGTTGATTTATGTAGTGCTTTGGTAACAGACTGAAAATGAGATTTTTTATTTTCAATATTTTTTTCATTAACTTTTATAATAAGCTCATCAAAAGATTGGATTGCAGCATCAATTATTTTTTCAGCTTTATCTGCTTTGTCTCCATTGGTTAATTGCCAAAGGTAACATTCCTCAATAATACCTGATAATTCGTAGTTGATTGTTTTTTTTAAGTCTCTTATAGTAGCCATATTCTTAAAATTATTGGTTGTGTAAAGTTACAAAAAATGATTGAATAATTGGTTAGAATTTTGCACTTTAAGATACTACAATAAATACATTATCATAAAATATCTCTCCTATAAAAAAGCCATCTTTTTAAAAAATGACTTTTTTAAATACAAATACTAATTCAAAACAATATTACAATCTACTCACATCTTTATCACCTCTACCAGACAGATTAATGATAACCAAAGCATTTTTATCTTTAAATAATTTACCTATTAAAGCCACTGCATGCGCAGATTCAATAGCTGGAATAATGCCTTCTTTTTTTGACAAAAGTCGATAAGCATCAACAGCTTCTTGATCTGTAATAGGATGGTAAGATACTCTATCTATAGTCTTTAGATGTGCGTGTTCTGGTCCAATACCTGGATAATCTAAGCCTGCAGCAATTGATTTTGATGGTAAAGGTTCGTCATTTTCATTCATCAAACACATTGAAAAAGCACCTTGAAAAACTGTTGGCTTTCCTAAAGTTAATGTAGCAGAAGTCGCTCCTAATTCCATACTTTCACCTGCTCCTTCTGCAGCATAAAGTGCCACATCATCATTGATAAAGTGGCTAAAAGCTCCTATGGCATTTGAACCACCACCGATACAAGCTACAATGGCATCGGGAAGTTTCCCTTCAATTTCTAGAATTTGCTTTTTCATTTCTTCACCAATAACAGATTGAAAATATCGCACAATTGTTGGGTATGGATGTGGCCCAACTGCTGATCCTAAAAGGTAATAAACATTTGGATTCTCTACATAATAACCCAAGGCCATATCTACTGCATCTTTTAAAGTAGCATTTCCTGCTGTCGCAGTTATTACCTCTGCTCCAAGAACTTCCATACGTTCTACATTCATTCTTTGTCGTTCAGAATCTACTTTTCCTATAAACACTTTACACTTTATTCCCATTAAAGCTGCTGCTGTAGCTGTTGCAACACCATGTTGACCAGCTCCTGTTTCAGCAATTATTTCAGTAGCACCCATACGTTTTGCTAGTAGTATTTGACCAATTGTATTGTTAATTTTATGTGATCCTGTATGATTTAAATCTTCTCTTTTTAGATAGATTGTACTACCCAATTCCTTTGAAAGATTTTCTGCTTTATACAAAGGAGAAGGTCTTCCTACATAAGTATGTAAAAGAGATTTGAATTCCTCTTTAAAACTGGGATTATCTTTATACTTTAAAAAGACTTCATATAAATGATTGAGCTTTTCTGCTAAATGTGGTGGTACAAATTGTCCGCCAAATTCTCCAAAATATCCTGTTTTTTGTTCTTGTTTTGTTGCTGTTGCTTGCATAATATTATTTTTTAAGTTTTTTATTTATATGTTATACCAATTTAATTTCAGAATACTTGATAAATAAATTAGAATATATTTTTCTTTTTCAAGACAAAAATTCTTTGCATAGCCATAGTTACGGAAATAATTTTTAACAAGGAAAAAGGAAAATAGAAATAATTTATATTGAGTATTTTGGAATTAAATTGGTTTTATTACTATAATTGTTGATGCTTTATTTTGATAGTGCCAACTTAAGCTTAGTATTTTCCATCTATATAGGAGTGTTCCCATTATTTATTATTTTTTAAAAATTGACATAAAAAAAACCGTAGGGAAAACCTACGGTTGTATATTTTTTTACAAATTAATTTATACAAACACTTACGCTCCCAGATTGAGTTTAAGTATTTGCCACCAATTTGTATTTTGTTTTGTAAACATTCTTATCGTTGTTATGAAAGACAAATGTATAATAAAATATTAAAAATGCAAGTATTTCTGTTTTTTTCAATTTATGCTGAAACTTGAAGTAATTTAATGTAATTACTTTCTGGCATAATTTGATAATTTTTTACAGATGCAGGAATTAAAACTGTTTCTCCCATTTTAATATTGGTTGTGAAATCCTTTGTTGAAATTTGTCCAGCACCACTAACACACATATAAATTGTAAATGAATCTTTGTGAGTTGTCTCTATTCTCATGAGCGTATTTAATTCTAAAATATTTGTTACAAAGTTTGGACTTCGTATAACTGATGATCTAGAATTTAATATTGCTTTATATTTTGTTTTAAAATTATTGGGAATACTAAAATCAATTGCATCTAAAGCCTGTTCTGTATGTAATTCTCTTCCTTTACCTTTAGTATCTTTTCTGTCCCAGTCATAAAGTCTATACGTAACGTCAGATGATTGCTGAATTTCAGCTAGAACAACTCCACTGCCAATAGCATGAACTCTACCAGCAGGAATATGATAAACAGCTCCTTCTTTGATCTTTTCTGAATGTAAAACTTCAGGTAATGTATTGTTTTTCAGATGATTTAGATAAGTATCTTTTGATAATTCTTGATTAAAACCGAACAACAACCTACTGTCTTTTTCGGCACTCATGATATACCACATTTCCTCTTTTCCAGAGCAATTATGGCGTTTTTGAGCTAAGTCATCATTTGGATGCAACTGTACACTTAAATCGGTTTTTGCATCAATAAATTTTATTAATAAAGGAAAATTTTCACCATAATTAGTATAAACTTTTTCTCCTACAAAATCGGCTTTATAGGTGTGGATTAAATCTTGTAAACTTTCCCCTTTTAGAAACCCATTTTCGACAATAGATACATTATCAGGAATAGTTGATATTTCCCAACTTTCACCAATTGGCAAAGGCTTAGCCTCTTTACCTAATACAGTATGAAGTTTATATCCACCCCAAATACGTTCTTGTAAAATAGGAATAAATTTTATAGGATAATTGGGTGCTTTCATTTAAAGGTTTTAGGTATTTAGTGGCTTATCACTGTACTTTCGCAAATAGAAGTTTTGTCAAAAGTACGCTTTCTTTAGTTAACCTCAACCAAGTAATTCTGTATAAATTCAATACAAAATAGATTTAGAAATTGGAGTTTAAAATTCATAAAATTTCTACATTTAAAATCATTATTTATTCATTTAGTATTGTATCTTTGCGCCGGGCAAGTCCTACACAACTAGCTCCCTTTGAATCCCCCAGGGTGGGAACGCAGCAAGGGTATTAGGTTGAGCGGTGTGATGTAGGTAGCTTGCCTTTTTTCTTGTTTTATACTTTAAGTAAGCTTCACTTCGACAAACTCAGCTGATACACTAAAATCTTTACTAATTATATTTTTACAATTCTGTACTATTTATTAAGAATTATTAAAAGTCAAATATAAAATTGAGGATTGTTTATTAAAAGTTATAAATTTATGTTGACTTTATGATATAATTTCTCTTACTTACAACACGTTATATACGTCAATATCATAAAATGAGACTGCGGATATAACTACG
>JAOZLL010000113.1 GCA_029934835.1 Flavobacteriaceae bacterium
AATTATCATAAATAGCTTTAACCATGGCTGGTGTAAACTCTTTAGATGATAATCCATAACGTCCACCAACAATTTTTGGCATAGCTTTTCCACTTTCTACAAAAGCAGTTACTACATCAAGATAAACTGGATCACCAATAGCACCAGATTCTTTAGTACGATCCATTACAGCAATTTTCTTAACTGTATTTGGTAATTTATTGATAAAGAAATCCATGTCAAACGGACGATACAAACGAATAATCATCGCTCCTACTTTTTCACCGTTGGCAAGCATTGTATCAATCGTTTCACGTACAGGTCCTGTTCCTGAACCCATAATGATAACTACTCTTTCTGCTTCTGGATGACCTATATAATCGAATAATTCATATTTACGACCTGTATGCTTGTAAAATTCATCCATTGTTTCTTGAACAATAGCTGGTGTTTTATCAAAATATAAATTAGCTGCTTCACGTGCTTGGAAAAACACATCTGGATTTTGTGCTGTACCACGAAGAACAGGATTCTTTGGATTTAAAGCACGTTCTCTATGTTCCATTACCTTGTCAAAAGGCATCATATCGGTGATTATATCATCAGTGATACCATCAATCTTTTGGATTTCATGTGAAGTACGAAAACCATCAAAAATATTTAAAAAAGGCACTCTTGACTTTAAAGTGGCTACTTGTGATATTAAAGCAAAATCATGTGCTTCTTGCACTGATCCGCCAAACAGCATAGCAAAACCCGTTTGACGAGTTCCCATAACATCAGAATGGTCTCCAAAAATTGATAAGGCATGTGTTGCTAGTGTACGTGCAGCTACGTGTAATACTGTTGGCAACAATTCACCAGCAATTTTATACATGCTAGGAATCATTAATAACAAACCTTGAGAGGCTGTAAATGTTGTTGTCAATGCGCCACCTTGTAAACTACCATGAAGTGCACCTGCTGCACCACCTTCACTTTGCATTTCAATAACATTTGGAATATCACCATATATATTAGTCATGTTTTTAGCACTATATGCCTCAGCATGTTCTCCCATAGGAGATGATGGTGTAATAGGATAAATTGCACAAACCTCATTGGTTTTATGAGCAATACGCGCGACGGCTTCGTTACCGTCTAGAATCAATTTTGGAAATTCTTTCATATTGTATAAAAATTAGATATTTTCAAATTTACTACTGTTCTTTTTAAACAGCTAGCAAAAATACAATTTATTAACGAATTAGTATTATGATTTTCATCAATAAAAAGTATTTTAGATTGTTATGTGACAATTGTTATAAAACTATAACGTTTTCGTTGATAAAAATTTAATAAATCTAGATTATTAAAGACTTTTTAAAAAAAAATAAAGTAGTATATTTGGGGACAAATAATTATTTAAAACTAAATAAAGATGTCAGAAGAATTAAACCCAACAATAAATCAAATAGCTAGGCCAAAAAATTATTTAGTTCAATCTATTTTAGTAACTATATTTTGTTGCTTACCATTTAGGAATTATGGGTATTGTATTTGCGTCACAAGTAAATTCTAAATATGATAATGGTGATTTTGTAGGTGCTAAAAAGTCTTCAAAACAAGCGAAACAATCTATGTTTTGGGGATTAATCGCTGGAGTAGTGGTATTAGTTGCTTATTTTGCAATAATGGGAACAACTCTTTTAGCAATAGCTAGTCAACAATAAGATTCTAAAGATTTGACAAAAAATTATTTAAAATTATTCTTTGCTTTTTTAGCGATCCTAATTTTGGGCTATTTATATTTTAAATACGACCCTATTAATAATTTATTATTTCCAAAATGTCCGTTGTATGCTACAACGGGTGTTTACTGTCCAGGTTGTGGTAGCCAGCGAGCCACACATTCCTTATTAAACTTTGATATAAGTGGTGTCTTTAAAAGCAATATTCTTTTTTTACCTGCCATGCTTATCGTAGGATATCATTATTCTATTACAGTAATCAATAAATTTTTAGGGAAAAATTACTTTAGTATTTTAGATAAATCTAATGCACCACTTGTTATTTTAGTGATTGTAGTTCTGTTTTTTATTTTACGGAATATACCTGTAGAACCTTTTACTTATTTGGCACCCTGAGGGTTGAAAGTCTAAAGTTAAAAGCTGAATGAGGAAACTTGAGAATTTTGCTTTTAATGAGTATCTAACTGTAAATTATAGTGCAGGTCTTTTTTTATATTTGTCAAAGTTTCAAACTTTGCACAAAGATGTATAATGGAACTTTGAAAAGGTTAATAATTATCTACATCTAAATTAAAACGAATACTACGATATGTACCAATTGACTGAAAATGATTTTTTACTTGAAGTAATTTTTCTTTGGTAAGTTTAATTGATTGTTCTGGTGGTATTTTAATAATCAGATCCTTAATATAAAGATTTCGAACACGACCTACAGCTGGTGAGGAAGGTCCTAAAACCCAATCCTTAAAATAATTACGTAGCGATTGTCCCAACCAATCGGCAGCTGTATTTAGTTTGTTGTAATCTTTGTGTTTTAAAGTAATTTTTATCAAACGATAATAAGGTGGATATTTGAAATTCCATCTCTCTAGCATTTGCTCTTTAAACATAGTATCATACTCATTTAGAGTTACCTGCTGTAATATTTGATGGTATGGATTAAAGGTCTGAATAACAACTTTACCTCTTTTTTCAGCACGTCCTGCCCTACCCGACACTTGAACTAACATCTGAAAACTGCGTTCGTGAGCTCTAAAATCAGGAAAATTGAGCATGGTATCAGCATTCATCACACCAACTAAAGAAACATTGGTGAAATCTAGCCCTTTTGACAGCATTTGTGTACCTACCAAAATATCAATTTCTTGCGCTTGAAACGAGCTGATAATACGATGAAAAGCATATTTTCCACGTGTGGTATCAAAATCCATTCGTCCAATTTTTTTGTCTGGAAATAATTCAACAAGCTCTAATTCTAGTTGTTCTGTACCAAAACCTTTAGTATCTAAAGTAGGATTTTGACAAGCTGGACATTGTTTTGGCATTGGAGCAGAAAAACCACAGTAATGACAACGTAAATCATTTTTAAATTTGTGATAGGTTAAACTTACATCACAGTTTGGACATTGTGGTGAAATTCCACAAGAATTACATTCAACTATAGGTGCAAATCCACGACGATTTTGAAATAGAATCACCTGTTCTTTATTTTGTAAAGATTCACGAATTAGCGTTAATAAACGTTCCGAAAAATGCCCAGCCATCCTCTTTTTACGATAGGTTTCAGAAAGGTTTACCAATTCAATCTCAGGTAAAACACTAGAGCCAAAACGTTTATCTAATTTGATAAGTGCATATTTTTCATCTCGTATGTTTTGATAGGTCTCAATACTCGGTGTAGCCGTACCCATCAAAACTTTAGCCTTTATTTGTTTTGCTAAAACTATGGCAGCATCACGTGCATGATAACGAGGTGCAGGATCAAATTGTTTATAAGATGTTTCGTGTTCCTCATCTACTATGATTAATTCTAATTTATTGAAAGGTAAAAATATCGCTGAACGAGCTCCTACAATTAATCTTGCTTTTGATTTGTTTTGTAAAATATTCTGCCAGACTTCTACCCTTTCGTTCATCGTATAGCGTGAATGAAAAACACTAATCTGATCTCCAAAATAAACTTGTAAACGACTGATTAACTGTGTAGTTAAAGCGATTTCGGGTACTAAGTATAGTACTTGTTTACCTTGTGAAAGAATTTCTTTTATTAGATGTGCATAAATCTCCGTTTTTCCACTACCTGTGATTCCGTGTAAAACAGCAATATCTTTTTTAGTAAAAGCTATTTTAACTTCAGATAAAGCCTTGTTCTGATATGTACTCAATACAGGTATTTGTTGTGAAGCTTTACCCATTTTTATGCGATCCTCTTGTATTACATAGGATTCAAAAATTTCTTTATCTAATAAAGCCTTTACTGTATTGTAGGCTAATTTATGATCTTTTACAAATGGCGTTAGGGGAACTGGTTTATGGCTTTTTCCTATTACTTGGAAATAATGCAATACTGCCTCACGTTGTTTGGGTGCTCTACTCAAATTTTCAAGTAGTTCTTGCAATTTTCCTTCTGCTTCCCAATTCTTTTTTAAACGAATATACTTAACCAGTTTTGGTGTATATTTCTCGTATAAAACTTCTTGTACTAAAATAACTTCTTTGTCTAATAAAGACTTAATTATGGGTAAGACTGTTTTACGGGATAAAATAGCAGTTATTTTTTCTACATTTAAAGTAGCATGGTATTGCAAGGCTTCAAAAATTAAAAACTCTTGATCCGTTAAGATTTTTTCATTTGTAAAACTGGAATTTTTGATAATTTTAGTCTCACTTTGCAGTAAAAGTGCTGAAGGAATCGCCGCACGTAATACTTCTCCTAAAGAACACATATAATAATTAGCTATCCATTGCCAATGTTTTATTTGTGATTTTGTTACTATCGGGTTTTCATCTAAAATATGATGGATTTCCTTAGCTTCATAAACCTCAGGTGCATTTTGATGTATTTTATAAACAATTCCCGTATAAATCTTATTTTTTCCAAAAGGTACTGCCACACGCATTCCTACTTGAATGAAATTTGCTTCTGCTTCATTTATCTGATAGGTAAACAATCTTTGTAAGGCAATCGGAATAATGACGTCAATATAAAAACCTTCTTTAAGGAAAGATATATTTTCAAAATCATTATTTTCGGGCATTATTTCTGTCATCGTAGGCATTTAGATAAAAAGCAAGTCAAAAGTACATATTTTTTAGCTCCTATTTATTACAATGCAAAGTAAAATAGTATCTTTGCATTTCTAAAAAAAGACATCAATATAAACCGAACAAGACATCTCGATAATTATCTGGATTAACACACAAAAGATTGATTAAAAAAACTTTGCGTCTTAACGTCTTAGCGATAAAATTTTATACATATGAAGATTGCATATAACTGGTTGAAACAATTTATAAAGATAGATTGGGATGCTGTAAAAACAGGTGAATTGTTAACCGATTTAGGACTAGAAGTAGAAGGAATTGAGACTATTGAATCTATCAAAGGAAGTCTTAAAGGAATTGTAGTTGGTGAGGTTTTAACTTGTATCAAACATCCTAATGCAGATAAATTAAGCTTAACCACAGTTGATTTAGGTGATGGAGAACCTGTACAGATTGTCTGTGGTGCTCCAAATGTGGCAGTAGGTCAAAAAGTACCAGTGGCAACTATTGGCACCATTCTTTTTGATGAAAATGGTAAAGATTTTAAAATTAAAAAAGGAAAGATTCGAGGAGAAGAAAGTCATGGAATGATCTGTGCTGAAG
>JAOZLL010000114.1 GCA_029934835.1 Flavobacteriaceae bacterium
CCATAAGCACTTCCTTGGTTAGATGTTATGTTTATAACCCGATTAGTGGCAAATATTTTTTGATTTTCTGTAAAAATATTAGCTGTTCGTTTACCACGACCAGCAGAAGCTCTTAAAGTAGTTTTGGCCCAAGGTTGGTAACGCATATGGACTCGTGGGCTTACAAAAAGATCCCAATGATTGTGATAATCGGCACGAATACCTGCATTAATGCTAAATACTTCTTCATTATCAAAATCATATTCAAAGAATCCACCTATAGTTCGGTCTGTTCTGTCATAGTCTAAACTGCTAAGATGTTCTGAATAATCATCATAAGTAAAACTAATACCTGTTTTAAATTTATGATACGTATTCCCTAAAATAGATTGAAATAAGGCATTAGAATAAAAGCTGTTATGGGTAATATCATATTCTTTAAGTCCAAAATAAGATTCTTGTTGGTGTGTGCTATAAGCCGCTTGAAAACCAAAACTTTGGTACGGAATATCAGGAAAAACATGGCCTAGCTTAAAAAAGGAATCAAATCTTTGAGTGTCAATTTCTGAACCCCATTCTATCGTTGTCATTTGGTGGAAGTCAGGATCAAAAGCAACTTCTCCTGTCTGCTTGTGGTCATCTAAATAACGCAAAACTAGACTGCTTTCCCATCCTTTAACATTATCTTGATATTTCCAACGGTTCATAATGTTGACTTGTTTTCCCAGAGGAGAATCAAGAAATCCATCCGAATTGTCATCTACTTCTTTATTGCGCATGTTCCCGTGTAAATAAATACCCGTAAAGATTTTATCACTCACTTTTGTATTAAAATCGGTATTAAACTCAAGTCTACCATTTTGAGAACCATAAACATTTAGAAAAAAGCGTTCGGCAGTTTCAGGTTTTTTAAGTTCGGTATTTATTTGTCCTGTGATACTTTCAAAACCATTAATAACGGATCCTGCTCCTTTAGTAATTTGGATGCCTTTTACCCAAGTTCCCGGAATAAAACTCATCCCATAAGCTTGTGCGGCACCACGTACTGCAGGAATATTTTCTTGAGTCAATTGAATATAAGGACTCGTTAAACCTAACATTTGTATTTGTTTGGTTCCCGTGATTGCATCGGTAAAAGACACATCAATACTTGGGTTGGTTTCAAAGCTCTCTGAGAGACTACAACAAGCTGCTTTTAGCAGTTCACCTTCTCCTAGACTTTCAATGTTATGTGCCCCAAAATAGGAAGTGTTTAAATTCTTTTTTTTGCCTTTAACAATCACTTCACCAAGTTGTTCGCTTTCTTGTAAAAGATGGTGTAAATAATTGGAATTCTTGACTGTTAAGGTATCAGTATTGAATCCTAAATAGCTAATTATTAGTTTTTTATATTCTTTTTTGTAGGAGATTTCAAAATCGCCAGTATTTTGTGTAATGGTACCTACTTGTGTGTTGAGCCATAAAATAGATGCGCCAGGTAAAGGGGCATGTTGATTACCTTCTAAATACATTATTTTACCCTTTAATACAGATTGCCCTAAAATAGATGAAGGTATGGTAAGTATTAATAGTATTATTAATTTTTTCATTATGATATTTTTAAAATTTGATTCTTATATAGTACATTTCATTCAAAATATTATAGTATTTAAAACTATAGGTATGAATGAGTTTAACTATAAATCAAATTCTAAAAACTTGAAAAATAAGTCCGATATCAATAGACTTTAGTAAAGAATATTTGAGAAAAAAAGCTGTGGTAACATTTTCTATATATACTAAGTTTGTACTAAAGAATATTGATGTAAGAAAAATAACGGGTTGAAAACCTAAACGCTGTGTTGCTTGAGCTTGTTGCTCAATAGTTATCCCTTGAATAAATTCAGAAGTATCAATACAGCAATTTGTTTTTTCAATATTTGAATGACAAGGAGAGGATTGGGAATCAGCAATATGACACTCATGTGATTGCATCTCACATAAATCTTGTGCATCATTAAAAAATGAAATGCTTGTTTCACCTTCGCAGAAATGCTTTTCTATACTGAAAGATAAGCTAGAAAATAACACCAATACTGATAGAAATATGGCTGATATTTTATATGTTAGAGATTGTTTCACAGCGCAAATGTAACAAATATTGCATTATGGAAATTTAAGGAGATGTTAAAAATTATTTTTGTTTAGCTGACATCTTTTTTTGATAATAAAAAGCAGGTAGAAGTAAGAGAACAAAAATAGGTTGTATTAAAAAACGACGCACATAAAAACCAAAAAGATAATAATTTTCAAAATGAGAAAGCAAAGTAATCCAAAAGGCAACTAGTAAGACGATAAAAGCTAGAAAATAAAATAAAGAAGCAAATTGAACATAACTCTTTTTAAAAAAGGCTATCCAAATAATTAAGATGGATATCAAACTGTTTAGGGCGTATCTTAAAAAAATATGGATGAGTAACTTTTGATTATCAATCTCTGGTAAACTTGCATGTAAATAATCATTCTCAAAATAGGTTTGTAGTGGATCATAAAAATAACCTTCGTAAAACCGAATGGCTATTAATACCAAGAATAATATACCGATTAATCCTATTTTAATAATTCTATTATTCATCAATTTTAGTTTCTTTTAAAGCGAAATAACGTACCCAAATAACCCAAAGAATAAAAGTAAACCCATAGATAATACTAGGAAAGACTATTTGATGTAAGAAATCGGAATAGTGTGGATAGGTGTCAAGAGCAACAGTTAAAAGAACAATCCTAAAAATATTGAGAAGGTAAATTGAAAGCATTCCGATAATTCCAAAGATTAAAGTGTTTTTAAAACTTCCCTTAAAGGAAATGATAAATGCCCAAAATAATATAATGATACTTAATGAATTACAACCTTCTACAACACGAGCGGTGTAGTTGTTGTTAGTAAAAAGTTTTATGGATAGTTCGCTAGGGTGTTGTTTGCTTTTAAAATTATATCCAATTAAGTTTGCTGTACTAACAGTCTGTTTCGCAACCAATTGCGTTATAGAGGAACAACTATAAATTTCACCTTTTTGTTGATCTGTTTTTAAATACCATTGATAAAGCCCTGACAATACAAAATAACTCACAAAAAAACGGAGTAAGAATACGATAACTGCTTTGTTTTTTTTCAAGGTTATAGAATTGATTGTTTATTGCTTTACGCTCACTGAGCGGAGTCGAAGTGACACATTATATTACATTTATTAATGTAGAATTGAAGTGACACTACAAAAAGTAAAAGTAATGAAAATAGCCTAAATAAAAAAAGCATCCGCCCAAAGGCGAGAAGCTTTTCATTGGTTAAGAAACCGAATCACTTATTGCTAAGTGACTTTTCGACACAAAATACCTATCAAAGATAGATATTACAAAAGTATGAAATATATTTATATAAGTGAAGTTTTAAGAAATTCATAAGAAAAGCAACCACAAGCCATTTTTAGAATCATAGATATATAGCATGGTTTTTGTAGTAAGAGTTTTTAGAAATTTTGTAATTTGTAAGCTTTAAAGTGACTAAGCAACAAAGAAATCAATGGTTATTTGTTAAACCTTATTTTATGATACGTTCAATTAAATTCCTCGGATTAGTACTGACATTAGCATTTTTTCAAATTAGCAATGCCCAATATTTTGGTAAAAACAAAGTAAAATACAAACAGTTTGATTATAAAGTAGTAGAATCTAAAACTTTTGACACCTATCATTATTTAGAAAAAGACTCATTAATTATAGGTGTTGTCAAAGATGCAGAGAAATGGCGTGTTCGTCATGAAAGAGTTTTTAAGGATTCGTTTGATTATAAGGTACCAATAATTTTATATAATAATCATGGAGATTTTCAACAAACATCAGTGGTTAGCGGATTAATTGGAACAAGTACTGGTGGTGTAACAGAAGGTCTAAAAAACAGAGTTACATTTCCCATAACGCCATCTTACACACAAACTGATCATGTATTGGGTCATGAGTTGGTGCATGCACATCAGTATAATATGATAAAAACAGGAGATTCCTTATCTTTTAAAAATATGGGAAATATTCCTTTATGGATGACTGAAGGTATGGCAGAGTATTTATCCATTGGAAGTGTAGATGAACATACCGCCATGTGGATGCGTGATGCTGTTGCTAATGATTATTTTCCTAGAATAAAAGATTTACATAAATCTCGTTATTTTCCCTATCGTTATGGACAAGCTTTTTGGGCTTTTGTAGGTGGTACATTTGGCGATGACAAACTCTATCCTTTATATAGAGAAACTGCAAAATTTGGTGTTAAAGAAGCCTTTAAAAGAGAATTAGGAATGCCAATAGATTCATTTTCAGTAAAATGGAAAGAGACTATTGAAAAGCATTACAAACCTTTTATGGAAGGTAGAGCCATTAAACCAATTGGACAAAAATTAATTGATGACAAAAATGGTGGACGTTTAAATATTTCACCATCTGTAAGTCCTGATGGTAATTATTTTATTTTTTTATCAGAGAAAAATATATTCACGTTAGATTTATTTTTAGCAGATGCCCATACTGGAAAGATTATCAAAAAACTGACTACGCGTACTCGTGGAAGCCATCTAGATGCATTAGATGCTTTTGAATCAGCAGGAACATGGTCACCTGATAGCAAACAATATGCTTTTGTAATTTATAGTGAAGGAAAGAATAAATTAGCCATTGCTGATATGGATAAAGCAAAAGTTGTTGATGATTTCTTTATACCAGATATTCCTGCCTTTAGTAATATTGATTGGTCTCCTGATGCTAATAAAATTCTATTCTCAGGTTTAAAAGATGGGCAAAGTGATTTATTTACAGTTGATATAGATTCCAAAGAAGTTAAACAAATAACCAATGATTATTTTGCTCAAATGCAACCCAAATGGTCACCTGATGGGAAACAAATCGTTTTTGTTACAGATCATATTGATAAGACCAATAGACGACCCAGTAGAAATTTAACTTTTAGCCTATTAGATGTTGCAACAAAAAGCATTGTAATTCCTGATATTTTTAAACACTCCAATAATTTGAATCCAACCTATAGTGTGGATGGAAAATCAATCTATTTTTTATCGGATAGAGAAGGTTTTAGAGATTTATACCAATATGATATAGAAAGTAGAAAAGTATATCAATTAACTCATTTTTTTACAGGAATAAGTGGCATCACGAAATATTCACCTGCAATTAGTATTTCTAAAGAGAAAAATGAAATTTTATACAGCCATTATGGTGATTCTAAATACAATATCTATAAAGTTAAAAGAATTAATTTAGAAGCTAAAGAAGTTGCGG
>JAOZLL010000115.1 GCA_029934835.1 Flavobacteriaceae bacterium
AAAAGATTTATTTTCAGATGTTGATAAAGGCACATTTGGTAAGGTAAATGAATATACTCCCATTAATAATGAGATTGCCATGGCAAAATAGAATTGCATGTTATTTTGTGCCCATCCTAGAGTTCCTACGGCTACTTCCGCAACAATAAAACCGATAGTTCCCCATACACGAATTTTCGGGAATACTTTGATTACATCAAATTTATTGTCTGTTAAAATACTATAAGAAACCGTATTGGCTAAACCTAAAGTTGGCATATAAACCGTTAAATAACCTAACATCATCCAAAAGAAAGTATCGTAGTCTTGGGTCTGTGCTAGAAAAAACATAAAACCTGCTCCAATAATATGTAAAAGTCCTAATAGTTTTTGTGCATTTAAATATTTATCTGCAATTATCCCAACGATACCTGGCATCACTAAAGAAGCAATTCCTAAAGTTGTAAATATTTTACCTATTTGTATTCCTTCAAAATGCAATTGTCCTCCTAAATAACCTCCTAAAGAGATAAGCCATGCTCCAAATACAAATAGTTCTAAAAAATTTAAGATGGTTAAGCGTAATTTAATATTCATAAATGTAAATTTTAGTTTATTATTTTTTTCGTTTATCTATTTCGTCACGTAATCTTGCAGCTAATTCGTAATCTTCATTTTCTATTGCCTCTTCTAATTGTTTTTGTAATTCTTCTAAAGACAATTTTTCGAATGGAGTGGTCAAATTCTCTAACTCTGTAAACAATTCCTCTATAAATTCTTCCTCTTCTTCCTCAAAAGGTTCTTCTCCTAATATTTCATCATTTTGCATGTCTATGCCTGCTTTTTCTAAAATATTTTCATAAGTGAATATGGGTGCATCAAAACGAACTGCAAGTGCGATAGCATCAGATGTACGAGAATCAATGATTTCCTCTACCTTATCACGTTCACAAATCAAACTCGAATAAAAAATTCCATCAATCAATTTATGGATAATTACTTGTTTAATTTTTATTTGGTAGATATTAGCAAAAGTTTTAAAAAGGTCATGTGTTAAAGGGCGTGGTGGTGTAATCTCTTTTTCCAAAGCAATAGCGATGGATTGTGCCTCAAAAGCACCAATAACGATAGGCAATGTTCTTTCGCCTCCAACTTCATTTAACACCAACGCATAAGCTCCTGAACGGGTTTGACTATAAGAAATTCCCTTTATATCTAATTGTATTAAACTCATTTTGTATTATCTGTGTTCTGTTCATCTCAACTTCGCTCAATAACTACGCTCGATGACATTTTTACCTTTCCTCGATTATCTAAAAAAGTAGTAATAAAAGACTATTCGTTATTCGCACCTCATTATTCAAAATAATAGTACAAAAAAACTGTCTGATTAAAGGACAATTATCCAACAATCAGACAGCCCTTTAATGCTGCACAATTTAGAAAAAATTAGCCATTTTCTGCTTTAAATGTACGTAATTTATCAACTAACTTAGGAACAATTTCAAATGCGTCACCAATCATACCATATTCTGCAGATTTAAAGAAAGGTGCTTCAGCATCAGTATTGATGACTACTTTTACTTTAGAGGAGTTGACTCCTGCTAAATGTTGAATTGCACCCGAAATTCCTATTGCTATATATAAATTTGATGAAGCTTGCTTACCTGTTTGTCCTACATGCTCTGTATGTGATCTCCAACCTAAATCAGAAACGGGTTTTGAACAAGCTATTGCAGCTCCCAAGACTTCAACAAGATCTTCGACCATTCCCCAATTATCACCCGATTTTAGACCACGACCTGCAGAAACAATAATATCAGCATCAGCAATAGTAACTATTCCTGAGGCGGTTTCAACTGAAGTTCTATTCACTCTTCCATCTGGTAAATCAGGAGAAAAAGTTTCAACAGAACTTTCTGTTGGATTTTCAAATAACCCAAAAGAATTTTTAGCTAAACCTATTACTTTCGTTGCTGTTTTGATTTCGGTATTGTTAAATGCTTTATTTGAAAAAGCTTTACGTTTTACCACAAATGGACTTAAAGAATTTGGTAATGCAACAACATTAGAGGCATATCCTGCTTGTAATTTTGCTGCGACTAAAGGAGCAACAAAAACGCCATTAACACTAGAATCGATAATCACCACATCAGCATTTTCTTGATTGGCTGCTGCGACTAAAAAATCAGCATATACCATAGCATCAGATGTTTTTAAACCATCTGAATTTCCTATTAATATTTTTCCTGCTCCGTATTTAGCTAACGGAGTTGTATCTTCTACAAAGGCCGTAACAACCACTAAATTGGTTTGCATTTGTTCGGCTAACTTTTTCCCGTAGGAGGTTACTTCTAAAGCAACTTTTTTAAATTTTCCTTCCGATGATTCGGCAAAAACTAAAATTGACATATTTTATTTTTTAAGATATTAGACTTAAAGACAATAGACTCTAGACTTTATATGCTTAACTTATCTGTCTTACATTTTAAGTCTTGTAGTCTTTAGTCTATTTTTAAATTACTTTAGCTTCGTTGTGTAATAAATCTATTAATTCATCTACACTTTCTACAATTTTACAAGCTGATTTAGCTTCAGGTTTCTCAAAATTTTGAGCTACTGTCATTTCTTCTGCTTCAACAGGTTCAACAACAGTTAAGGGTTTTTTTCGTGCCATCATAATACCACGCATATTCGGAATACGAAGTTCCGTTTCTTGAACAATCCCTTTTTGAGCTCCCAGAACCATAGGTAAACTAGATTCCATAATTTCTTTACCACCATCAATTTCACGAGAAACAACCACTTTAGAGTCTATAACTTCAATCCCAATTACAGCATTAACAAAATTATAATCTAAGATGCTAGCTAACATCCCTGGAACCATTCCGCCGTTATAATCAATAGATTCTCTACCAGCTAGAACTAACTCATATCCACCGTTTTTTACCACTTCGGCTAATTGTTGTGCAACAAAATAACCATCAGTAGCTTCTGCATTTACTCGAATTGCATCGTCTGCTCCAATTGCTAAAGCTTTACGTAGTGTAGCTTCTGAACTTTGGTTTCCAATAGTAACAACAGTGATACTGGCACCTTGTTTTTCTTTAAACCACATGGCACGAGTTAAGGTATATTCGTCATGTGGATTAATCACAAATTGAACTCCGTTTGTGTCAAACTTGGTATCGTTTTCTGTAAAATTAATTTTGGAAGTTGTATCAGGAACGTTGCTAATACATACTAATACTTTCATATGTTTAAATTTTTATTAATTATAACTAAAAATGAAACTCACATCACAATATCTCTATAATAATGAGATTTTGTGTCGTACACATTCCTTTTTTATTCGTTATTGTACGAACGTGACACAAAGGTACAAAATAAAGCCGAAATATACTATGCATGCATAGTATATTTCGGCTTTATGTTAAAAAAATATCTTTTATTGAATAAATACCTTATGAGCCACAAGACTTGAGCCATCAGATATATGTAAAATATATAATCCACTAGATACAGCAACCGGCATAGATAGTATTCCTTGTGGATTTGATATTGAAGTTTCTTGTAGTTTTTGTCCTGTAATTGAATATAGTGACAATGAAATAGTTGAATATGTCGTTTTAGAATCCAATTGAAGTCTTATTGATTCTTTAGCAGGATTATTGAGTAATTTAATAGTACTCATGGTTAAATAATCAGCAGTATCTAAATAGAGTGGTGCAATTTCATCCATTAAAAATACTTTTCCTCCTTCAGATAAGGTCAAATGTTGCTCATTTACTGTTGGTCCATAATAATTATCAAATGGAGTTATTTCAGAACCTATTACAACATTATACCAGTTTTGATCGGCAATAACCAAACTGCTTAAAGTAGGAATAAAAGAAAATTCATCAACTTGAATAGCATCCATTATTTGCTGTTCTTCTTCAGTCGGATCCTCACTAAAATAACTATCAAACAAAACGGTTCCACCTGGAGCACTGTCTAGACCTGCCGTATAAGATGGACTTTCAGAAACGGCGTTAAAGGTCTCAACGGTATATGGAGATCCAAAAATAATTGCTATTAATTCGATATCATCGACATTAAAATTAGTTATTCCTGCAGCTGGAGTAAAATGCAAATTTAAATTTACTGAACCTTCATCTTGTGTAAGCTCTCCATCCATTAAAACTGCACCAGGAGACTCAACCATATTACCTGACAAACTTCCATTTACTAAAGCAATATTTCTAGTTTGTTGTGGGAAACCAAGACTATTCATAGTAGTCATAAAAGTATCTCTGAATGGATTTGGTGTTGGTAATTGAATAGCTGTGTCCTGAACAAAATTCTCACCATCCGTAATATGTGAACTATAGTGATCCAGTAGCATTTGCTTTGCTGCCGGACTGTTCAGTTGTATATCACGCATTGCTGCCATATCTTCATTGTTGATATAGGAACTTTCAGCAAAATAATTAACGGCATACTGAAAACTTATTGGAACATTAGCACCTCTGTGAGGTGAATCAAAAGAAACCCAAAGTCCTGTTTTATGCTCCATAGCAGCATCTTCCATATAGGTTAATGCATATCTTGTTATTAATCCACCCATACTCGGACCAAGTACTATAAATTCTTGTGATCCTGACATATCAGCTTTAATGGTTTCGATAAGATTTACCATTATTAATCCGTTTCTTTCTATGTAATCTGCGCCACCATTAATAATTGCTCCATCTGCTGCTCTTGTGTAATTTGGGAAATTAAGTAAGATTACATCTATTCCTTGATCTCTTAAATCATCAAATAGATTGCCCGATCCATAATCTCCTACACTATAAATTGAGGCGATATCTCGACTATCTTCTGGGTCAAATCCGTCACAAATAATAAAAGGTTTATCTAAATTACCATCAATATTATCATAAAATATTTGGTATTCGCCTTCACCGAGAAAAGCTTCCGCCTCATCATAACCCTGAAAAGCAGCATACGATTCAATACTTATAATTGCTCCAACATCTCCAGGATTTCCTTGTGCTAGGGCTTGTATACTTAATAAAAAAGTCGATATAAAAATGGTGTAAAATAGTTTCATGATTTTTTGGATTAATTGTTCAGAGGTGAAACAAGATTGCTAAGTTAAATAAAATTAGATAAATTTAAAATTTCATAAGTTATTTATAAAACATATATTTTTACTTCTATGATAAAAAAATACTCAGATTATAATTTAGACTTTTAGCATTAGCTAACTACTTCCCCATTCTTTACATTCTTATCTGTAGGAGCTAAAAAACTCAATTTTCCTTCTTTTGTTTCGG
>JAOZLL010000116.1 GCA_029934835.1 Flavobacteriaceae bacterium
TTACAAGATATTCAGATGTTAATCCTATCTAATGCAAAAATTTAAAAAAATATTTAAAGTAGCTCATCCTATTATCGGAATGATTCATATTCAAGCCCTTCCCGGAACTCCGAATTATGCTGGAGATATTCGTTTTATTTTGGATGAAGCACTTAAGGAAGCTCTAATCTATAAAAAAGCAGGAATTGATGCTTTAATGATTGAAAATATGCATGATGTTCCGTACCAAAAAAATCAAGTTGGACATGAAATTAGTAGTTTAATGACTTTAATTGCCAATACAATTAAACAAGAAACAAACCTACCAATGGGTATTCAGATTTTGGCTGGAGCAAATAAAGAGGCTTTAGCAGTGGCAAAAGCATCACAATTAGAGTTTATTCGAGCCGAAGGTTTTGTTTTTGGACATATTGCTGATGAAGGATATATTGATAGCCAAGCGGCAGATTTATTACGTTATAGAAAACAAATTGATGCAGCTCATATTGCAGTCTTCACAGATATAAAGAAAAAACACAGTTCACATGCTGTTACTGCAGATGTTGGTATTGTAGAAACTGCCCATGCTGCTGAATTTTTTCTATCGGATGGACTGATCGTTACAGGAAAACAGACTGGTGCTGAGGCAGATACAAGTGAAATTATAGCTGTAAAGGAATCGACAAAATTACCCGTTATTATAGGTTCGGGTGTCAATTTAGATAATGTTAATCAGTATTTGTCTATTTCAGATGCATTAATTGTAGGTTCTTATTTTAAAAAGGATGCTTTTTGGAGAAATGAATTAGATAGTGAACGAATAAAAATATTCATGGATAAGGTAAATACAATTAGGTAATATATGTTTTTTAAATGAGTAGTTTAAACTCATTATAATTAGCTAACTTTGTTTATTAAAATTATTCTTTACGTTTTTGCATCTTTGTGAGAAAATATTAAACACAAGAAACATTGATGATTAACAAGGCTCAACACACAAGAAAATGATTAAAAACTTTTTGCGCCTTTGCGTCTTAGCGGTAAATATATAAACACATGAAAATACTACATATCAGTGCAGAATGTTATCCAATTGCAAAAGTCGGAGGATTGGCAGATGTTGTTGGTGCGCTACCCAAGTATCAAAATACTCAAAAAACTAGTTCCCAAGTTTTAATGCCTTTTTACGAAAATGCATTTACTAAGAAAAATCAATTCACAACACTTTATCAATCTAAAGTAAACTTAGGAAATCAATCTTTCCCCTTTGAAATAAAAACACTAAAGAATAACAAATTGGGTTTTGATATCTTTTTCGTTTCTATTCCAGAGCTTTTATCTACAGATTATGTCTATTCATCTGATGATGCAGATCGTTTTCTCACTTTTCAAATTGCAGCTTTAGATTGGATTTTAACTTTAAAAAAGAAACCTACAATAGTACATTGTCATGATCATCATGTTGGACTTATTCCATTTATGATGACACAATCGGTGAAGTATAATGAACTAAAAGACATTCCTACGGTTTTGACCATACACAATGCACAATATCAAGGTTGGTTTTCTTATGAAAAATTGGCTAATATTCCAAAATTTGATATGGTAAACGCAGGCCTGTTAGATTGGGATAGTCAAATTAACCCACTAGCTGCAGCTATAAAATGTGCATGGCGCGTAACAACAGTTTCACCAAGTTATATGGAGGAACTTAAAAAAGAGGCCAATGGTTTAGAATCACTGTTACAACACGAAAGTGATAAATGTGTCGGTATTTTAAATGGTATTGACACTGAAGTTTGGAATCCAGAAACAGATCATTACATAGAGAAAAATTATACTATAAGTAGTGTACAATCAGGAAAAAAGGCAAATAAAAACTACTTGTGTAAACGTTTTAATTTAGATAATAAAAAACCACTTTTTGTTTTTATAGGGCGATTGGTAGGAGAAAAAGGAGCCGAATTATTACCTAAAGCTTTTGACCTTTTATTACGTGAAAACAAAAGCTCGGTTCTCCTGTTAGGATCAGGTAATTCAGACGTAGAACATGAATTAGAAATACTAAGAGACAAACACAACGGAACCTATAATACTTTTATTGGATATGATGAAAAACTGTCACATATTATGTATGCTGGTGCTGATTTTTTATTGATGCCATCGCGTGTTGAACCTTGTGGTTTGAACCAAATGTATGCCTTACGATATGGAACAATACCTGTTGTTAGGAGTATCGGAGGTTTAAAAGATACAGTAATAGATATTAATGAAAATGGTTTCGGAATTTTACATAAAGAAGTGAGTATTTCAGATATGGTCTATGCTTTAAAAAGAGGTGTAGAACTCTATCAGGATACAATCAAATTCAAAAAAACAAGAAATAGCATTATGAATATTAACCATTCTTGGGATACTTCAGCAAAAACCTATATTAACCTGTATAAATCTTTAAATCAGTAAATTATGATTAATAAAAAAGTATTAGCGATTATTTTGGGAGGTGGTCAAGGATCCAGACTATATCCCTTAACTGAAGCAAGATCAAAACCTGCTGTACCCATTGCAGGAAAATACAGATTGGTTGATATTCCTATTTCTAACTGTCTTAATTCGGGTATTAAACGAATGTTTGTTTTAACACAGTTTAATTCTGCATCTTTAAACAGACACATAAAAAACACGTACCAATTTGGAAAGTTTAGTTCAGCTTTTGTTGATGTATTAGCAGCGGAACAGACTCCTGAAAATCAAGGATGGTTTCAAGGAACAGCTGATGCAGTACGCCAAAGTATGCATCATTTTTTAAATTATGATTTTGATTATTTTTTAATTCTTTCAGGGGATCAATTGTATCAAATGGATTATGAATTAATGGTGAATGAGCACATTAAAAAAGGAGCCGATATTTCTATTGCCACATTACCTGTAAATGCAAAAGATGCTACCTCGTTTGGTATTCTAAAAACAGATAAAAATAGTTTTATTTCTTCATTTATCGAAAAACCAGAAGACAAATTATTACCAGACTGGACATCAAAAGTAAGTCCTAAAATGGAAGGTGAAGGTAGACATTATTTGGCCTCTATGGGAATCTATATTTTCAATAGAAAGCTTTTAATTGACTTGATGAAAAATCCAGATACCATGGATTTTGGAAAAGAAATCATGCCTCAAGCCCTTGGGAAACAAAAGATGTTAAGCTATCAATTTGAAGGATATTGGACAGATATTGGTAATATTGATTCTTTCTTTGAAGCAAATTTAGGACTTACCGATAATATTCCAGACTTTGATTTATATGATAAATCAAAACGTATTTATACGAGAGCACGTATGTTGCCAACAACTAAAATTTCTGGAACAACTCTTAATAAGACAGTGATTGCTGATGGGTGTCTTATTCATGCAGCTAAAATTGACCGTTCTGTGATAGGTATTCGCTCCAGAATTGGTGCTGAGTCAACAGTGATTAATACCTATATGATGGGTAGTGATTATTATCAAAAATTAGAAGAAGTAATAGATAAAAGAAAAGTAGCTATGGGTATTGGCGAACGCTGTTTTATAAAGAATGCAATTTTAGATAAGAATTGTTGTATTGGAGATGATGTTCGAATAAATGGAACCACAGGTCTAAAAGATGAGGAAACAAAAACTTATGCAATCAGACAAGGTATTGTCGTGATAAAGAAAGGAGCTATTATACCTCATGGTTCAGTAATTCCTAAAAAGAATAAATAAATTTATAAATAAAAGCAATGACACCATGACTCTTAGCTATGCTGTCATTAAATTAAGAGTGATAAGATTACTTGTAAATATCATATCATTACGTAAAACCTTTTTATGAACAAAGTAATTTCCCACAGCCTTTTTACTGATTTCGATATTGATTTATTCAAAAGTGGTAAACATTTTAGACTTTATGAGAAGTTTGGTTCACATCTAATAACTTTGGATGGAGTTGAAGGGACTTATTTTGCTGTCTGGGCACCCAATGCTAGTCAAGTTTCAGTTATAGGAGATTTTAATTTTTGGAAAGGCGAAGAACACCAACTCAGTGTGCGTTGGGATTCCTCTGGAATATGGGAAGGTTTTATTTCTACTATTAAAAAAGGAAATCACTACAAATACAGAATAATTGCCAATGACACTGATGAAGTTTTAGAGAAGGCTGATCCTTATGCTCGGAGAAATGAGCATCCTCCAAAAACAGCTTCTATTGTTTGGGAAGATGCTTACAAGTGGGAAGACACTAAATGGCTCAAAAAAAGGAAGAAAAATAATGCCTTAGATGCTCCATTTTCTGTATATGAAGTTCATTTAGGCTCTTGGAAAAAAAAGGTAGAAGAGAATCGCTTTTTATCTTATTTTGAATTGGCAGATGAGTTGGTTAATTATGTAAAGGACATGAATTTTACACATGTAGAGTTGATGCCTATTATGGAGTTTCCTTATGATCCTTCGTGGGGTTATCAAATTACTGGTTATTTTGCTCCAACTTCACGATTTGGTTATCCAGATGAATTCAAATATTTAATAGATGAATTACATCAAAATGATATTGGATTAATACTCGATTGGGTACCATCACATTTTCCAGACGATGCCCATGGTTTGGGAAATTTTGACGGATCACATTTATACGAACATCCCGATAGAAAAAGAGGTTATCATCCTGATTGGAAAAGCCTGATTTTTAATTACAACAGAAATGAGGTACGATCATTTTTAATTAGCAATGCGCTGTTTTGGTTAGATTTATACCATGCAGATGCTTTACGTGTAGATGCTGTAGCTTCTATGTTATTTTTAGATTATTCACGAGAAGATGGAGAATGGGAACCTAACATTTATGGTGAAAAAGAAAACTTAGAAGCCATATCATTCCTTAAAGAATTTAATGAAGCCGTGTATGGTGCATTTCCTGATGTACAGACCATTGCTGAAGAATCAACTGCTTTTCCAGGTGTATCAAAACCAGTTTTTTTAAACGGATTAGGCTTTGGAATGAAATGGATGATGGGTTGGATGCATGATACTTTAGAATATTTCTCAAAAGATCCTATTCACAGAAAATACCATCAAAATGAAATTACCTTTAGTTTAGCTTATGCTTTTACCGAAAATTACATGCTACCGCTATCACATGATGAAGTAGTGCATGGTAAAAAATCAATATTGGGTCGTATGCCTGGTGATGAATGGCAAAGATTTGCGAACCTTAGATTATTATTTGGTTTTATGTTTACGCATCCAGGTACCAAATTAATCTTTATGGGAACTGAGTTTGGACAATATGACGAATGGAATTTCA
>JAOZLL010000049.1 GCA_029934835.1 Flavobacteriaceae bacterium
TTCAGGAAATAAGCATCCAATTATGGAAGGCTTATGATAAATTTCGAGGAGATTCTAAGTTTAGTACTTGGATGTATCGCGTGGCACTTAATACTGCTATATCACTTTACAGAAAGTCTAAAAGAAGTATAAAAACGGGTGAGTTATTCGATAATGTAAAAGAATTAACTTATGAAGCTTATGATGATACATCTGAAGTACAACTTGCTTCATTATATAAAGCTATTCATACTTTAAATGATATTGAAAAAGCCTTAGTACTATTATATCTTGAAGATAAATCATATAGAGAAATTGCATTATGCTTAGGGATAAGTGAAGTAAATTCACGTGTCAAAATGAACAGGACCAAAACAAAACTTAAAAAGCTTTTAAACCCATAGAATGGAAGACTTAAAACAATATAGACAAGTCTGGCAAAAACAAGAGCTTGACGACAAACAGTTAGATACTAACACAATTACAAAAATGATCCATAAAAGATCATCATCAATTGTTAAATGGATATTTTACATTAGCATCATTGAATTTGTAGTATTGACCTTAATAAATGTTTTTGTTAAAACAGACTGGAATGAACTACAAGAGTTAGGTTTATATCATTTCTTAATTGGCACTAGTATTTTTGGATATATTATTACTGTTTTCTTTATATATCTATTCTATAAAAATTATAAAACAATTCATGTAACAGATACCACTAAGGAATTAATGCAAAACATCTTGAATACACGTAGAGCTGTTAAGTATTATATTATAACCAACTTAACTATAATAGCATTTGCCTTATTATATAGTACTCATGTAATCCTTCAAGCTCCTGAATATGCTGATATCATGAGTGACTATAATTCAGGTCATCTACTGGTCTGGGTTATAATAATAGTATTTATACTATTTTTTGTTGGAATTATTCTTCTTTTCTATCTACTTCTTTATGGTATTTTATTACGTAGATTAAATTTAAATTATAAAGAGTTATTGAGTAGCTAATGAAAAGGATTAATAAGTAAAATGTAAATCACCATTAATGCAATCAATTCCAGTTGGCATTAGTGGAACCATACAGTCAGAAGTACTTCCCCATTTTATATTAAAGGCATTTTGTGCTGCAGTATAATCAGCAACTTCATTTAAAAAGTTTTCAATGTCAATATTTAAAGAATATGCTATGTAACCCGTAGGACCACCACATGCTTTAGCTCCAATTGCTGTGATTCCCCAATTAGCGGCATCGGTGCAATTCTCATTCTGAGCCATTACAAGTATACTATCGTACCACTCAATTAATTCTTGAAAATCTTCTTCTTGACTATTCATTTTTCCTTCACATCCATAAAATAGTGAAAAAGACACTACTAACAGTAAATAAAAATATTTCATAGAAAAATGTTTTTGTATTAATAAAACAACAATACTCCGATGATTAGAGCACTACCACTTATTGCCTATTGCCTAAATTACGGAAACTTAGGATATTGTTTAAAATTAGGTTCTCGTTTTTCCAAAAAGGCTTTTTTCCCTTCTTGTGCTTCTTCCATTAAATAATACATAAGCGTGGCATCACCAGCAAGTTGCATGAGACCATGTTGTCCATCAAGTTCAGCATTTAAAGAACGTTTTATCATTCGTAAAGCCATTGGTGAACGTTTTTGCATGGTTTGGCACCAAGCTACTGTAGTATCTTCTAAATCAACTAAAGGAACTACTTTATTCACCATTCCCATTTTTTCAGCTTCTTCTGCAGTGTATTGCTCACATAAAAACCAAATTTCACGTGCTTTTTTTTGACCAACATGGCGTGCTAAATAAGAAGAACCAAAACCACCATCAAAACTGCCTACTTTTGGTCCTGTTTGTCCAAAACGTGCATTATCACTAGCTATTGTCAAATCACAAACTACGTGTAAAACATGTCCACCTCCAATTGCATAACCATTTACCATAGCCACAACAGGTTTTGGTAATTCACGTAAGCGTTTATGAATATCTAATACATTTAACCGTGGCACACCATCTTCACCGACATAGCCACCAACTCCTTTTACATTCTGATCTCCACCACTACAAAATGCTTTGTCACCAGCACCTGTTAAAACAACCACATCAATACTATTATCCTCTCGACATATTTCTAGTGCATCTAATATTTCAAAATTTGTTTTAGGTCTAAAAGCATTATAAACTTCTGGTCTATTAATCGTTATTTTAGCAATCCCTTCAAAAAATTCAAATAAAATATCAGTATATTCACGTATTATTTTCCAGTCTCTTTTTGGCATGGTTTTCGGTTGTTTATCGTTATTGTTTAATTTTTTAAGTACTCAAATTTCATTTAGAAACAACAAAACTATTCAAAAAAAATAAAAAAGTAGTATTTTTGGGAATTAATCCTGTAAATATGAAACGAGCATGTCAAAATTTGACAGACAACAAAATGATTAATAGCGAACACATATGATACTTTTAAAAAATTTATATTTGGTCATATGAAACGAATATGTCAAGTTTTGATATATGATGAAATGATTAACATAACAGCTTTGTACCTTTGCGTAGTTTTGACTCCACTCAACTCAGTACTTAGCAATAAAAATTTAAACATATGAAAAATCTAATTATCCTCCTCGTTATATTTTCAACCAGCTTAAGTTTTGGGCAAAATATAAAATACAAAGATTTTAACTCTATTGAATTAGGAACAACTAGAAAATTAAAAGTATATGTTCCTGAATCTTATAAAAAAGATACGGCAAGACTTTATCCTTTAACCATACTTTTTGATGGAGACTACTTATTTGATGTATATGTTGGTAATGCAAAGCTTTTTGCTCAAAGAGATAAAGCTCCTGAACAAATAATTGTAGGAATTATTCAAGGTGAAAACAAAGCACGTTATACAGATTGTGCCTATGACAAAATTAATGGCTTACCTACCGAAAATAGTGATCGATTTTATCGATTTGTAAGATCAGAGCTCTTAGATCACCTAGAGACAACTTATAGACTTTCCCCTTTTAGAACACTAGTAGGAAGTACTTTAACGGCTAATTTTGTAAACTTTTTTGTTATTGAAAATGAACCTGTTTTTGATGCATTTATAAATATAAACCCTTATTTTAGTCCTGATATGCCCACTTTTTTACAAAACAAGCTAAGTGAACAAAGCAAAAATAAATTATACTATTATCTTAATTCTGGAAAATATAATAGTGATAAAAAACACAAACGAATTGAACAGGTAGCCTATCTTTTAAACGACATAAACAGTCCTAATATTTTATATAAATATGATACTTTTAAATCTACAAAGACAGCATCTATAGGACAAGCTATTCCATCTGCATTAGCTCATATTTTTGATATTTACTCTGCTATCTCTAAAGAAGAGTTTAAATTAAATGTTCAACATTTATCACCGCCAGATGCCATAGATTATGTGCAAAACAAATATATAGAAATCGATTATTTATTTGGAACTAACATTAAAATTAGAGAACGAGATATTTATGCGATAGAATCTATAATTATAGATCAAGAAAATGGAGATTACTTAGCTGAATTTGGAGAAATGATAAACAGACTCTATCCAGAGTCCCCTTTAAGTGACTACTACATAGGCATGTATCATGAAAAAGCGGGTAAATATAAACAAGCGCTAAAAAACTATAAAAATGGTTATGCAAAAATGGATGAAAATGGCGGTGATGCCGAATCCTATTATCAAAATATCGAACGAGTATTAAATCGTCAGGATGAAATTATCATTCAGGAAGAATTAGAAGACGAAGAACGAAAAGCTAAAAAAGAAGAAGAAAAAGCTTACAAAGAAGAATATAAAAATAATAAAAAGGCTAAAGAAGAGGAGTTGAAAAAGAATAGAGATGCTGACAAAGAAGAATGGAAAAAGAAAAAAGATGATGATAAGGAAATGAGAGATAAGTATCGAAAAAAAAGAAATGATAAATAGTAGTCAGTAGACTACAAAAACACAGGAAAAATATGATAAGAATTTCATTAAACGTATTACTATATCTATTCACTTGGAGTATTTTAGCACAAGAATACGAATTCACATCACATATTGATCTCAATACATCAGAAGTAAAAAGCCAAGGACAAACTGGTACTTGTTGGAGTTTTTCAACGGCATCTTTTCTTGAATCTGAAATCTATAGAATAACAGGAAAGCAAATAGACCTTGCAGAAATGTATATTGTCAGAAACACCTATGATAAAAAAGCATGGAATTATGTCATGAGACAAGGAAAAACACAATTAAGCGAAGGTGGTCTAGCTCATGATGTTATTAACGCAATTGCAAGTGATGGACTAGTTCCACAAAGCGCTTTTACTGATATTTTTGGGAATGAAAAAGTCTATAATCATAATACAGTGATTCCAGCAGTAAAAAAAGTATTAGATGCCTATATTAAAAATGATACTGATTCGGATTATCCAAATTGGCAAACAAGTATCACTCCTATTTTAAACAATCAAATTGGGACTAAACCAGCTGAATTTCAATATAAAAATCAAACTTTTACTCCTGAAAGTTTTATAGCATATACTAAAATAAACCCAAAAAAATATATGAGTATTACATCATTTACACATGAAAAGTATTATGATAAGTTTGTTTTAAATATTCCTGATAATTTTTCTAATGGAAGTTTTTATAATGTACCTTTAGATGAATTAGTAAGTATTGTTAACAGCGCATTAGAAAATGGTTATAGTATTGCACTAGACGTAGATGTATCTGAAAAAACATTTACTGCCGAACACGGAATTGCAGTTATGCCAAATGATAAAACTGAAAACAACAAGTCAAATACTGAGATTGTCACTGAAAAAAATATAACAGCCAAATTTCGTCAATCGGAATTTGAAAATTACAACACCACAGATGACCATCTCATGCATATTACTGGTTTAGTCAAAGACCAAAAAGGAAATTTGTATTTCAAAGTAAAAAATTCATGGGGTAGCACAAGTGCTCGAGTTGGAAATAATGGCTATATTTATATGTCAATTCCCTATTTTAAACTTAAAGCCATTTCTATTTTATTACACCAAGATGCTTTAAACTCAATAATGAAAAATAAACTAAATTTATAGTATTGTACGCAATTGTAGACATAGAAACAACTGGCGGACAATACGGTCAGGAACGAATTACCGAGATTTCAATATACCGATATGATGGTCATGATATAGTCGACAAATTTGCTAGTTTGGTAAACCCAGAACGTAAAATTCAGGCTTTCGTGGTTCAACTCACAGGAATTACCGATAATATGGTAAAACGTGCGCCTAAGTTTGAAGCGCTTGCTAAACGAATAGTAGAAATAACAGAAGGTTGTATAATTGTAGCTCATAATGCAAATTTTGATTATCGTATATTACGCCAAGAGTTCAATAACTTGGCCTATAATTATGAACGAAATACGTTATGTACAGTTGAGTTAAGTAAAGATTTAATCCCTGATCTACCATCTTACAGCTTAGGAAAACTATGTAAATCAATTGGTATACCTGTTTCAAATAGACATAGAGCAGATGGTGATGCCTTTGCAACCGTAAGCCTTTTTGAACTTTTATTACTAAAGGATAAGGAGAAAAATATTATTACCAATAGTATTAAAGATTTCTCTCTTACACTTAAAAAAGAAAAATTAAGCAATGCTATAAAAAAGACTCCAGCAGCTATAGGTGTTTTTTATATTCACCAAAACAATGGGCGAATTATGTATATCGGTAAAGGGAAAAATATGCGTAGTAGGCTAAGTCAATTACTAGCCAAAAAATCTAAAAAGGCTCTTAGTATTCAGAGTAAAATGGCTACAGTTACTTATGATGAATCTGGAAACTATGTCATGGCAAGACTACTATTTAATCAAGAGGTTGCTACACATAGTCCTCGTTACAATAGCAACTATTATCATTTAGCTAAACCTGTAGAATTTAATCATCCTGATATGTTGATTATTGGACGAGGTCGTAGAACAGGTGAAAAATCAGTTATCCTTATAGAAAATGGAATTTTACAAGGTTTTGCTTATGTCGATTTAGAATATCAATTAACCAATACATCTGTACTAAAAAACCTAATTACACCTCTAACCGACAGTTTAGATAATCGCTTTATAGTTAAAAGTAGCATATTGAAAAATCGAATTCAAAAAATTGTAAAATTATAAAACATGCCTAAAAAAATTGTAACGTTACTCCTACTATTACTCAGTATAAAAACTATTGCACAAAAAGCAAATTTTCCAAAATGGAATAGTTTTTCTGAATATGAAATGAATTTAACAACCTATGAAAAAGACACCACAGCACATGCTGTCATTTTAGATGAAGTAGGGTTTGCTTATGTAGAAAGTGGTGGAAACTATGATATAATTATTGAATATTATGTCAAAATTAAAATCTTAGATGAGGAAGGATTTGATTATGCAACAGCCAAAATAAGATCTCACCCAAAAGAAAAAATCACGAGTATTAAAGGTAGTACAACAAATTTTGAAAGTGATAAAACAACTAGTTTAAAACTTGACAAATCAGAAATATATAACGAAAAAGTTTCTGAATTTAGAAAATTGACATCATTTACCTTACCCAATATAAAAGTGGGTAGTATCATAGAATATTATTATAAAAAAAGAACTCCATTTCATTTTACATTTGCTAATGGTTGGGTTTTTCAAAGCGATATCCCGACCATAAAAAGTTCATATTATGCTAAAATACCTGGATTCTGGCATTATAATATTAGTACTATTGGAATAAAAAACCCTGTTTTCAAACAAAATAAACTCATAAAGAATTGTATATCTGTTAACTCTACGACAGCCGAATGTCTATTCTTAGAACTAACTCTAAATGAAATTCCTGCTTTTATTGAAGAGAATTTTACCACTAGTAATTATAACTTTTTAAAACAATTAAAATTTGAATTAAGAACTTTCACTCAAGCTGATGGTGTTGTTAAACACTATAATAAAACTTGGAAGGATAGTGACAAACGGCTTTTTAAAGAGGAATATTTTGGAAAAGAGTATCATAAAACTAAATATATTCGCAAAAAAATCCCAGATAAAATTATTAGCATTTCTGATAAATTAGAGAGAGCCAAAGCTATTTATTTGTTTATCCAAAATCACTTTAATTGGAACAACAAGTATAACTTTTTTAAAGAATTACACACTAAAAAAGCATTTGAGAATAAAGTAGGTAATATGGTAGAAATAAACAGCACCCTAATAAATGCTTTAAATGCAGTAGGTATAAAATCTGATATTGCATTATTATCCACACGCGAAAATGGTTTTCCCACAAAGCTTTATCCTGTGATAACAGATTTCAATTATTTAGTAGCACATATTAAACTAGATGGAATAGATTATTTTTTAGATGCTACCCAAAAAAAATTACCCTTTGGGTTACTACCTTATAAGTGTTTAAATGGAAATATTAGAGTTTATAATAAGATTACTGGTAGTTATTGGTATGAATTTACACCCATAGATCGAAATGAAGAAAATATCTATGCAATTGGGACAATAAACGATGATGGTACAGCTGAAATACAAGCTCGTATTGTCAATAATGGCTATACTGCTCTTGAAAAAAGAACAAAAATCAGGGATTTATCAATTGAAAAATACGAGGAAGAAGTAGATGAACACAATGAAGATTTAAACATTATAGATTTTTCTATCGAAAACTTAGAACTAATTGACAAACCACTGATCGAAACAATTAAGTTTGAAACGGAATCAGATTTCACCGATACTAATACTATCTATATAAATCCTTTCGTAATTAAAAATTTTAATAAAAATCCATTTACCTTAACGACTCGTAATTATCCAATAGATTTAGGATACAAACGAAAATTTCAATATAATTTGGTTTTTAATATTCCTGAAGGATACAAAATACAGAGTATACCGAAAAATCGAAAAATTGGACTCCCTGAAAATGGTGGAGAATTAGTATATTTATCAAGTAATACTAGTAATAAAATAACCATTAAATTTATATTTTCATTAAATAAAACAAGGTACAGACAAGAACAATATAATTATCTAAAAAAGATTTTCTCACAATTAATTATTGCTCAAAATGAAATGATTATATTAACAAAAGAATAAAGTTTTGAATATGACAAATCATAAAAATTGGAAAAGTAAGCTCCACGATATTATTTATGAAGCAGATACACCCATAGGCAAACTATTTGATGTAATCTTATTGATTTTGATATTATTTAGTATTGCTTTGGTAATGCTAGAAAGTATTGAATCAATAAACAACAAATACCATGACTTTTTTAACTATGCGGAATGGGTAATAACCATACTATTTACCATTGAATATTTTGCTAGAATAATCTCCATAAAAAACAAAAAATCCTATATTCTTAGTTTTTATGGTGTAATAGACTTTCTATCTACCATTCCAAAATATTTATCATTTTTCTTAGTAGGCGCACATGCAATGGTTGCTCTTAGAGCATTAAGACTACTACGTGTATTCAGAGTTTTAAAACTGGCTCGTTTTGTTGGTGAATCTGAAAATTTGATGAAAGCATTAAAGGCAAGTCGTGCCAAAATTTCTGTTTTTCTACTTGCTGTTATAATGATATCAGTTATTTTAGGAAGTTTAATGTATCTTATTGAAATTAACCAAGATAGCGGTTTTGATAGTATCCCTCGTGCAGTCTATTGGGCAATTGTAACCTTAACAACTGTTGGATATGGTGATATTGCTCCTGTTACTCCTTTTGGACAATTTATTGCCTCAATAATTATGATTATGGGTTATGCAATAATTGCTATACCTACTGGAATTGTATCGGTTGAATACAGCAAACATAAAGATATTGATACCAACACACAATCATGTCCTCACTGTACGGCTACTGACCACCACGATGATGCCGAGTTTTGTTATGAGTGTGGTAAAAAATTGAATTAATATAAAATGTAAAATTTAGAATATAATATATTTCTAATTTCAAGATATCATAACTCACATATAATTATAAGCGTAAAGCATTAAGCAAAAAAAACAACTTTGAACAAAACCCTTATCACCATAGTCGGTCCAACCGCAATAGGTAAAACAAGCCTCAGTATTGCTATTGCAAAATACTTTGATTGTGAGATAATTTCTTGTGATTCACGTCAGTTTTATAAAGAAATGAAAATAGGAACGGCTGTTCCAAGTGATGTAGAATTAAATCAAATAAAACACCATTTCATTCAAAATCGTAGTATTCATGAAGCATATAGTGTTGGAGAATTTGAAAAAGATGCATTAGTAGTAATTAAACAACTCTTTAAGAAACATGATACTGTAGTTATGATTGGCGGTAGCGGTCTTTATGTAGATGCTGTTCTTAAAGGTTTAGATCACTTTCCAGAGGTTGCTCCTGAAATAAGAATAGAACTCAATCAACTATTAGAAAAAGATGGTATAGAAAGTCTTCAAGCGCAATTAGAATACTTAGATCCCGAAACCTATGATGTTATTGATATTCAAAATCCTCATCGCGTTATTCGTGCTTTAGAAGTCTGTCTGGGTACTGATGAAATGTATTCTTATTATAAAAACAAACCAAAAAAAACGCGTGATTTTAATACAATCAAAATTGGACTTGATGCCAATCGAGAAACTATATATATGCGCATTGAACAACGAGTTGACTTAATGCTTAAAGAAGGATTATTAGATGAAGCAAAAAAGCTTTATCCTTACAAAAATCTAAATGCGTTACAAACCGTAGGTTACCGTGAACTATTTGATTATTTTGATGATACTTTTACGCTAGACTTTGCTATAGCTGAAATCAAAAAAAATACACGCCGTTTTGCCAAAAGACAAAATACGTGGTTTAAAAAAGATAAAGAAATTCATTGGTTTGATTACCAAACAGATTTCAGGACTATTATTGAACAGATTAATAGATTAGTTTAATATAAAAACTTACCTAAAACTAATGCTTTGTTTTGTGTTTCTTCCCATTCGTCTTTAGGTATGCTATCTTTGGTAATTCCTCCTCCAACATAAAGGATAGCCTGTTTATCTTTGAGTTGCATACAACGTAAATTAACGTATAATTCTGATTTATTATTGCTATTAATCTCTCCTAAAAAACCAGTGTAAAATTCTCTGTTATAGTTCTCATTTCCTAAAATGAAATCTTTTGCCACACTGCGTGGAAAACCACATACTGCTGGTGTAGGGTGCATCCTTAAAATCAAATCTTTTAAGCTAGTAGCATTTGTTAGATTTCCCTTGATATCAGTTCTTATATGAGCTAAATGTCCTGCTCTTTTCGTATAAGGTTTTGAAATATCTATGTGTGAGACGATAGGTAGTAGTTTGTCAGTGATATAATTAGTAACCCATTGTTGCTCCTCTTTTTCTTTGTTCGCCCAAGTTATATCATCACTATAAGGTTGTGTACCCGCTAATGCCATAGTACTAAAGGCATCTTTATTTAAACTCATAAACTTTTCGGGTGTAGCACCTATCCACAAACCCACTTTAGGGTGATACCAAAGATATACAAAGGCATTAGAATAAGCAGTCACCAAAGCTTCATAAAGTACTCCAACTCTATCTCTTTCAAATGATTTTTTAAGACTTCTTGAGATCACCACTTTATTTGCATTTCCTGCACGGATAAAATCAATTGTTTTTTGAACTAATCTAATATGTTTTGACTGTGCCTCTTTTTCGTCTATCAAACTTTTACTACTACCAATTTCTTTTTTACTAGCAGGTGTTTTGTAATGAGATACTTGAGACTTTGAAAAGGGAAATAAAATAGATTGTTGTTGATGATCAAATGGAGTAAATACAAAACCATTTTCTACATAAGATTCTGTTGTATATAATTCAGAATTATTTTGAACCCATGTAATTACATTTTCATCTTTGTTTTTATGATAAAAAGCAAAAGGTCTATTATCTTTTAATAATTCTTGTATATAAACGGAAATACTTGAATTTTGGGTTTTCAAAATAATTTATTTTTTTGGTAGTACAATATTAGTCAATTTACATAGAGAAACTAAGTCTCCAGCTTCATCAACAATTCTTATTTCCCATAAATGAGTTGTTCTACCTTTGTGAAGAATTCTTGCCGTTGCTGTAACCATACCTTCTTTTATGCTTTTAAGATGATTCCCTGATAATTCAATCCCTCTTACTTCATATTTACCAGTATCAATCAAAAAATGTGAAGCAGTACTTCCCACACTTTCCGCTAAAGCCAAACTAGCACCACCATGTAACAAACCTACTGGTTGGTGTACTTTTGGTGTAACTGGCATGGTCGCAACCAGAAATCCTTCACCAACACCAACAAATTTAATGTCAAGTGTTTCCATTAAAGTATTTGACATAAAACTATTGATATAAGCTAGTTTTTTTTCAGTATCCATATACGTCTTTGTTTTTCGTAAAAGTAAGAAAATATCTTGTAAAAGATAAACTAAACCATTATGAACTTGAAGTCAATAGTTGGTTTAGAATTCCTAATTCTCTATCTTTAAATTTTGGTTCTCTATTTTTAATGAAAAAACTTTCTTTTTTAGTTATAACTCATAATACTTCTAAAATTTTATTGTAAATTGCTCTAAAGTCGTTAGTTGTTTATATATTTGATAATCAAATAAATATGCATTTTATCATAATCAATTAGACGACTTATATATATTAATTACAAATGCACAACGAGTTACTATATGCTTTTTGAACTACAGAACGAATTAAGAGAACACCTAAACCAAGATGAAAGTATTCTTTGGGCTGGAAGACCAAAAACTGGAATTATTTTTAGACAAATAGACATTTTCCTAATACCTTTCAGTATCTTATGGAGTGGCTTTGTCACCTTTTGGATTTATATTACCTATACATCAGGTGCACCACTATTTTTTATCTTTTTTAGTGTTCCTTTTGTTTTAGTAGGCTTATTTCTACTCTTTGGTCGTTTTTTTTATGATGTAAAACAACGAGAAAATACCATATACGGATTAACTGAAAAGCGAATCATCATTAAATCTGGAATTTATTCAAGAAAAATCCAAAGTATAGCACTAGAAACACTTCCAGATATTCAATATCGTGAAAAACAAGATGGATCTGGCACTATTTTATTGGGAAAATCCTGGATTCGACAAAGTAGAATAATCAAAAATTACAAACTAGATTTAATTCCTGATGTTAAAAAAGTATTCAATAAAATCACAGAACAACAAAGAGACTTATAGTTTTTATCAAATTAATAAAAACAAAACTCTTTGTAACAAATTAGAGTTAAAGACAACCAATAATAGAATACCCAATTAATTCATATTTTTTCGTAAATTCGAATTCTCATTAAATTGTTATAACTATGTTAGATTTCTTAAGTGAAATGCCTGTATTAGAGCAAACCTATTGGATCATTGCTCTGATAGGCTCGGCAATATTTGCTGTAATATTTCTACTCACATTTATAGGAGGTGACACAGATGTTGATATGGAAGCTGATGGAACTGACTTTGATGCTGATGATGGTGGTGTTGGCTTTCAATTCTTTACTTTTAAAAATATCGTTGCCTTTTTTACCATTTTTGGATGGAGTGGTTTAAGTTGTCTAGATGGCGGACTATCTACTGGCTTAACCTTAGTTATATCTACAATTTCCGGATTAATAATGATGGTTCTAACGACATTACTATTTTTTTGGATTAACAAACTAGCTGAATCAGGAACATTAAAAATGAAAAATGCAATCGGAGCAATTGGTGAAGTTTATTTACCAATAGGCGCCAATCGTTCTAAGATGGGAAAAGTACAAATTAAAGTTCAAGGTAGCTTACGTGAATTGGAAGCATTAACTGACAATGATGAAGAACTAAAAACAGGTACTGTTGTGAAAGTTCTTGAAATTATCAGTGCCGAATTATTACTCGTTGAAAAATTATCTAAATAAATTAATATGAATATGTTACTCTTATTACCATTGCAATCTGCCGCATTCGGCGTTTATACAGTAATTGCTATTATTTTTATTGGCTTTGTTTTTGTTTTCTCTATGCTGAGAAGATACAAACGATGTCCTTCTGATAAAATATTGGTTGTTTATGGAAAAACTGGAGGAAATAAAACTGCAAAAACCATTCATGGTGGTGCTTCATTTATTTGGCCAATTATTCAAGATTATGCGTTCTTAGACTTAACACCTATGTCAATTGAGGTTAATCTAACCAATGCTTTGAGTAAGCAAAACATCCGTGTGAACGTTCCTTCACGTTTTACCATTGGTATTTCAACAGAACCAAGTGTAATGCAAAATGCTGCCGAACGATTACTCGGTTTAAACCTTGACTTAGTACAAGAATTGGCACAAGAAATTATCTTTGGTCAATTGCGTTTAGTCGTTGCATCAATGGACATTGAGGAAATTAACTCAGACAGAGATCAATTTTTATCTCATATTACCCATAGTGTAGAAAACGAATTAAAAAAAGTAGGTTTAAAGCTAATCAACGTAAATATTACCGACATACATGATGCCTCAGGTTATATTGAAGCCTTAGGGAAAGAAGCTGCTGCAAATGCTATAAATGAAGCTAAAGTTTCGGTAGCTCAAAAAGACAGAGATGGAGCTATTGGTGAAGCACAAGCTGTTCAAGACCAAAGAGTTCAAGTTGCTGCCGCTGATGCAAAAGCAGTTGAGGGTGAAAATATAGCAAAAATTGATATTGCAAACTCTAATGCTGAAAGAAGAGCCAAAGAAGCTGAAGCTGAAAAAATAGCCATTGCATCTGAAAAAGTACAAGCTGCAAAAGCCCTAGAAGAAGCTTATGCTGCCGAAAAAATTGCAGAAGACGCAAGAGCAACACGTAAAGAAGCTGAACAAGGTGCAGATATCATTGTACCTGCACAAATTGATAAACGTAAAATTGAAATTGACGCAGAAGCTGAAGCTGAACAAATCAGACGAGTAGCAAAAGGAGAAGCTGATGCCATTTTCTTAAAAAAAGAAGCTGAAGCAAAAGGTATCTATGAGATCTTAACTAAACAAGCTGAAGGTCTTGATCGTATAGTAAAAGCTGCAGGAAATGACCCTAAAGATGCTGTACTTCTACTGGTAGCTGATAAACTTCCAGAGCTAGTTAAAACACAAGCTGAAGCTATTAAAAATATCAAGATTGATAAGATTACCGTTTGGGAAAATGGTGGTGGAAAAGATGGTAAAACTTCTACTTCTAATTTTATTTCAGGTATGTATAAATCGGTACCACCTTTACAAGAAATGTTTAATATGGCAGGTATGCAATTACCAAACTACTTAAAAGGAGAAGATATTGAAGAAGCTCAAGTAGAAGAAAAACCAGCTCCTAAAAAGGATAAAAATGAATAAATTTTCATGAATAATTCAACTTCAAACTATATTGTACTTAACAGTATAGGAATTATTCAAACACCATATATCAAAAAGCTCCCTATCAACTCTTAAATGAGGATGATGGGGAGTTTTCGTTGATTCTAGACCAACACTATGCAAAAGGTCTAATACTACTAGATAGTTTTACTTATATTTATGTAATTTATTATTTAGATAAAACTATATTTGTTCTGTTATTTTTACAAACTAACTAATGAAAAACTACATCTATTTCCTCTCCATATTATTCCTTACATTTAATAGTTGCACTAAATTCGAACGAGAAACAGTTCCTCTAAATATAGAGATAAATGATTTTGTCTGGAAAGGCATGAATACTTATTACTTATGGCAAAATGAGGTTCCTGATTTAGCAGATGATCGTTTTACCTCTCAAGAAAACCTTTACAGCTATCTAGAAAGATACGATCAACCAAAAGATCTATTCAATCATTTAATATTTGAAAAAGACAGTATAGATAGATGGTCATGGATTGTTGAGGATTATATTGCCTTAGAAGACTATTTTAGTGGCATCAGAATATCATCAGGTGCAAAAATAGGTTTGATTAAGGTAAGAAATGATGAGACTGAAACTAAACTTTTCGGTTTCATAAAGTATATCGTCCCTAATACTGATGCAGCAACAAAACCCATTCAACGTGGCATGGTTTTTAATTCAGTAAATGGTAGCTTATTAGCTACATCTAATTATGCCGAACTATTATACAATAGTGATTCCTACACACTTAATCTTGGTACTTATTTTTATAATACAACAACAAATACAGCTGAAATTACACCAAATGGAATTAATGTCACTTTAAACAAAGGAGTCTATTCAGAAAATCCAATTCATAAGCTTACAACTTTTGATGTAGGAGGCACTAATGTTGGATATTTAATGTATAACTCCTTTACATCAAATTATGAACAAGAATTAAATAATGCCTTTCTATATCTTAAAAGTGAAAATGTAAGTGAACTAATTCTTGATTTACGTTATAACGGAGGTGGTTCGGTAAGAACGGCTACCTACCTTGCAGGTATGATAACAGGTCAATTTAATGGACAAATACTTACACAAGAAAAATGGAATTCCAAATGGCAAACTTGGCTTGAAGAAAACCATCCTAATTGGTTGATTAATAATTTTACCAATACTATGGATGATGGAACCTCATTAGCCAATTTAAACTTGTCTCGTGTGATAGTACTAACAACGGGCAGCTCAGCTTCAGCAAGTGAATTAATAATAAATGGTTTAAAACCTTATATTGATGTTGTTACCATTGGATCAACAACACATGGTAAATATGTTGCTTCTGTAACTTTATACGATTCTCCAAATTTCTCTAAGGAAAATGTAAATACCGATCACAATTGGGCTTTACAACCAATTGTTTTAAAAGAGCTTAATAAACTAGGAAATTACGCTCCTAATGGTTTTGAACCTTCTATAGAATTAGAAGAGGATTTCACCAATATGGGTGAATTAGGACTTGCTTCTGA